>JALOPC010000192.1 GCA_025454095.1 Syntrophales bacterium
TCGAAAAGCTCGGGATGGGAAAAATAGACCTTTGTGGCCTCGTCGGCCAGCGGGCTGTCGATGTAGATGTCCAGCGGCGAGGCGAGCCGGCCCTCGCGGACCAGCTTGTTGAAGATGTAAAGCAGATCCTGCGTGCGGCCCACGGCAAAAGCGGGGATGTACACGTTGCCGCCCCGCTTGAAGGTCGTCCGAACGGCATCGGCCAGCTCCTCGAGGCTGTCCTCCGCCCCCTTGTGCAGGCGGTTGCCGTAGGTGGACTCCACCACCACGTAATCGGCCTGGGCCGCATGCACGGGGTCCCGGATAATGGGGTTGCCTTTTTTACCGATGTCGCCCGAAAAGATGATTTTCTTTTCCGGGTCGTCCCGGTACCACAGTTCCAGGGTTCCCGACCCGAGGATGTGCCCGGCATCGCAGAAGCGGTAGCGGATCACGCCGTCGATGGCGTAGGTCTCGCCGTACTGCTTCTTCTCGAAAAAGGGGATGGAGGCGATGGCGTCCTCGACGGTGTAGAGAGGCTCGACGGGCTTTTCGATACCGGCCCGCAGGTTCTTCTTCGTCATCCACCGGGCATCCATCTCCTGAATGTGGGCCGAGTCGGCCAGCATCACCCGGGCCAGTTCGGCTGTGGCGGCCGTCGTGACGATCTTCCCCCGGAAACCCTCCCGGACCAGGCGCGGCACGAGACCCGTGTGGTCGATGTGCGCGTGGGTGAGAAAGACGACGCCGATGGCCTTCGGGTCGAACGCGAAGGGCTTGCGGTTGAGCGCGTCGGAATCGAGACCCTGGTGCATCCCGCAGTCCACGAGGAACTGCTGGCCGTTGACGGAGAGGTGAAAGCACGACCCCGTTACTTTTCGCGCCGCGCCGAGGAAGGTGATTTTCATGGGGGTAGCCTCGCTGTCGTGTGGAATCGAAAAGCAGAACCAGACTGGACAGGCCGCAACATTTGATTCATATAACAGTTGCGGCGGGCGCGCAACTGAATTGAGCCCGCGGGAGAGCAACGTGGACAATCGACGGGAGTCAAATCCAACCCGGGATAACCGGGAGCGCTGGGACCGCCTCGCCAGGCACTACGGGCTCGTCGAGCGGCTCTCCGAACGCTACCTCCAGGCCTGGCGCAGCGTGCTCTGGAAGCGCGCATCGGGAAGGGTTCTCGAGATGGGGGCAGGGACCGGGCTGAACCTTCCCTATTACCCTGCAGGCGCCGACATTACGGCCTGCGATCTCTCCGGGGGCATGCTCGGCAAGGCCGTGGAACGCGCCCGCTCAGGCAACGCCCGCGTCCGGTTCTGCGAAGCGGACATCTGCCGCCTGCCCTTCCCCGACGCAGCGTTCGACACCGCCGCGGCGACCTTCGTCTTCTGCTCCCTGGCCGATCCCGTCCCGTGCATGCGCGAGATGGGACGCGTGACGAAGGCGGACGGTCAAGTCCTCCTGCTGGACCACGTGCGGATCGACCGCCCCGTCATCGGGCCCCTCATGGATCTGCTGAACGCCGCGACGGTGCGATTCGCCGGCGAACACATCAACCACCGGACGGAAGAACTCGCGCGCGCTGCGGGTCTCGAGATCGTGGAGAGCCTCGGGCTGGGCTTCATGGGGATCCTCCGGTTCATCGCCGCGCGGCCCGCTCCGGGCAGAAGTTGAGAAGGTAGGAAGCTGAGAAAAAGGCAAAAGAGAAGAGGCCGCCGCAGGACCGTGAGCTTCAAGGCCGGAAGTGGCGGCAGGCATTTTCTTGACAGCCGGGGAGTGCTTCCCTAGAATTTTTACCATCACATTCCCCGGGAGCCTGTCGACCGGGGGAGGAGCCGGCATGAACGATTTCAAGAAGGCGGCCGTCCGGATCTACAGCGACGCCAAGAAGGAAAAGCGCCTCATCGAGGGCCGCACCCTCGACGAGCTCAAGCGGATCGCCCTGCGCCACGAGGGCGTGATCCAGACGCAGGTGGGCTCCGTCGCCGCGGACTCCGAACCCATGAGCCGCTCGGCCCCCCACACGCGCAACAGCGTGGACCACCCCTTCGGCGAGCCCGAGGAGCGGCTCGCCCGGCAGGCGGCGGAGCGCCTCGCGAAGGAAAAGATCGTCTGCCTCGACACGATGGTGGGCGACGGCCGCGACGGGGTCACGGCGCGGTTCATCATGCCCGAGCCCTACGCCCAGATCGCCTACGGGCTCAAGCTGCTCATGGATTCCCCCGCGGCGCGGGTCGTCGAGGAGCCCACCTACACGATCCTCTTCTTCACCGACGAGGCCTTCGAGCCGAACAAGAAGAAGAAGCTCCTCGACAAGGACATCACCGTGCGCCTCTGGATGGGGGAGAAGCGGGGCGAGCAGGTCAAGATCTGCCGCAACACCGTCTACCTCGGCGAGGCGAAAAAGGCCGTCTTCATGTTCGAGGACTGGCGCGTGAAGGCCATCGACAGGGCGGGCATCTTCCTGCACGCAGGTGCCCGCAGGGACTGGCTCTGGGTCCACGACCTCGAGACGGACCGGCCGGAATTGACAGAAGTGGTCACGGCCATCTCGGGGCTCACCGCCACGGGGAAGACGACGACCCTGTGCCGGCGCCTTGCGCGCCTGCCCCGGGAGAGCTCCGAGATGATCGGAGACGACGGGGGCATCTTCGGCTTCGACGGCAGCTACGCCGCCTTCGAGATCGGCGGGCTCTACGTGAAAACGGAGGGCCTCGACGAGAGCCAGCCCGAGATCCTCCGGGCCGCCGAGTCGAGGGACGCCTTCCTCGAGAACGTCGCCGTCACGAAGTACCCCTACATGCCCGACTTCAAGGACACCCGCAAGACGGGCAACGGACGGGCCGTCGTGACGCGGGAGAAGCTCGAGATCGCAAGCGCCGGGCTTCGCGCCGACCGGCTGAATTCCATCGTCATGCTCACGCGCAACCCGCTGGCCAACGTGATCAGCAAGCTCACGCCCGAACAGGCCACCATGATGTTCATCTACGGCGAGTCCATCGAGAGCTCGGGCGGCAACCCCGAAGAGGCGGGCAGGTTCAAGCGCGAGTTCTTCCTCGACCCCTTCATGGCGGGCGACCGGCTCGAGCACGCCATGATCTTCTACGAAATCTTGAAGAAGAGCCGCATCAAGTGCTACCTTGCCAACACGGGGACGATCGGCCAGGGCGACGAGAAGGTGACGCTGCGGCAGTCCCTGGCGGCCTACAACGACATGCTCCGGTACCAGCTGCGCTTCAGCACCGAGCCGGACTACCTGGGGCTGCACTACCCGATCAAGTGCGACCGCGCGAACCTGGACCTGATGATCGCCCACCGGCTCTTCCCGGACCGGGAGCTCCTCAGGAAAAAGCTCGTCGACTTCTTCCGCGGCCGCGAGCACTTCCTCGAGGACTTCGAAGGCACGTACGGCAAGATCCCCGAGGCCATCCGAGAGTCCGTCCCCTACCGCTACCGGGACATCAACGACAGCGAGCGGATCCTGGCGGAGTAGCGGACGGGAACGGAAAATGCGGAACCGAGGCCGCTCCCTGTGCCAGGCGGGCGGCTTTTTTCACCCGGACCGCTGACGCACAAATTGAGGATTGATTTCCCGGCCGATTGACGATAGAAACTCCTTTCCACATCCGGGGTGAGTGCAAGACATGGATCTGCTGAAGAAATGGTTCCGGTTTCTCGTCATCGGCCTCCTCCTCTTCGCGGGGGCGGTGATCGTCTACATCTCCACGGCTTTCTACTACGACGACGTGGCGGCGCTGCAGAGGAAGAACCCCGGGAAAACGGCGTTCATGACCCACCGGGAGATCGAGTGGGAGTTCAAGGGGCTCAAGAACCGAAAGATCCAGCAGGTCTACGTGCCCCTTTCGAAGATCTCCCCCTACGCCGCGAAGGCCGTCCTCATCGCCGAGGACGACAAGTTCTACTCCCACGAGGGGTTCGACTTCGAGGCCATGCAGAAGGCCATCGAGAAGGACATCAAGCTGGGAAAGCTCAAGTACGGCGGCAGCACGATCAGCCAGCAGCTTGCCAAGAACCTCTTCCTTTCGCCGACGAAAAACCCCCTGAGGAAGATCAAGGAAGCCATCCTGACCTGGCGGATCGAGAACAACCTGTCCAAGCGGAGAATCCTGGAGCTCTACCTCAACGTGGCCGAGTGGGGCGACGGGATCTTCGGCATCGAGGCCGCCTCGCGGCACTACTTCGGCAAGTCCGCCGCGGAGCTCGCACCGATGGAGGCGGCGCGGCTCGCCGTCGTCCTGCCCAAGAAGAGGGCCGAGATCGTCTACGGGATCATGGTCAGGCGGGGCATCGTGATCGAGGAGTACGAGGACATCATGAAGGCGCCGCCCGACGGCCCCCCTGCCGAGACGGGAGCCCCGAGGCCCCCCGGGCAGACATCGGGCACGGTCGACATGGCCGAAAAAACGGGCGCGGCGCCTGAAAAGCCGGGGGACGCGCCGGCGGAAACGAGGCAAATCCCTGCCTCGCCCCCCGCTGACCGGGTGGAGAAGAGCGCCGGGCAGGCCGGCTCTTCATCGGGCCAGGGAAAGTGAACCTGCAAAGGGCGGCTGCAGGCAGTCGTCAGTTCGCCTTGGCGTAATCGATCATCCCCTGGAAATCGACGACGACAACCGGTTCGTTGCCGACGACCCAGGCATCGTGGCCTACCGGCAGAAGCGTCACGTCACCCGCCCGGCTGTCGAACTCCGTCCCGTCATCCATGACGACGTGCATCGTCCCGGAGAGCTGGTACTGAAAATGCGGCGCCTCGCAACTCTTCGTCTTCGCCAGGGGCTTCACGGACTCGGACCATTTCCATCCCGGCTCGAAGATTGCCCGGCCGACGAGCGCGCCCCCGATCCTGACCAGTTCCACCTTCCCCTTTGGAAAAGTCCTCACTTCTTCGGGCTTGCCGAAGCTCTTCCGTTCCGCTTTATTCTCACCGTGCTTCATGGCTTCTTCCTCACTTTCCCCTATCTTTCCTGCCCGACGTGACGGGCACGCAATCCGGATCCTTCTCTATTCGCTCAATCTATATTCCCCGCTCCTCCCGTCAATCCGGCGGCGGATGAGTTTCCCCGGCGAAAAACCCTGCAACGATATCGGGTAGAAGCTGAACACAGACAGGAGCGAGCGCCCCACATTGAAAATCGGCATTATTGGTGGTAGTGTGAATGGCAAGCGTCGCCTGTCTCCGGGGTACAGCATGAGTCATCGAATCCTGCCCATTTTGATGATGGGGATCATGATCCTTACGGGATGCCAGAAATCGGCCGCAGAAACGGGCCTCAGGGCCGGAAGACTGCAGCCCTGCCCGGACACGCCCAACTGCGTCTGCACCCAGGACAGCTCGGAGCGGCACCGCATCGAGCCCCTGCGCTATGCGGGCACGAGGGAAGAAGCCCGGGAGAGGCTCCTCAAGCTCATCGGACAGATGGAGCGCGCGAGCCTCGTGAAGGCCGAGCCCGGCTACATCCACGCCGAGTTCCGCTCTGCCGTCTTCCGCTTCGTCGACGACGTGGAGTTCCTCTTCGACGATGCCGCCAAGCTCATCCACTTCCGATCCGCCGCGCGGGCGGGGACCTACGACTTCAAGGTCAACCGCAACCGGATGGAGGACATCCGCAGGCGCTTCGCGGAGCCCGCATGAGCCCGGCAAAGAGCAACCTGGAAACGAGACCGTCGTTTTCCGTTGTCATCCCCGTTCTGAACGAGGCCCATCGGCTGGATCCGCTCGTCGACCACCTCCGGCAGACCGCCGGGGACGAACCCGTCGAGATCCTCATCGTCGACGGAAGCGCGGACGGGGCATCGATCCGGACCGTCACCCGCGGGGATGTGACCCTCCTGAGCGCACCGGCCGGCAGGGCGCGCCAGATGAACGCGGGGGCCTCCGCAGCCGGAGGCGACGCCCTTCTCTTCCTCCACGCCGACACCCGCCTTCCGCCGGGGGCGTTCCGCCTCATCGCGAAGACGCTCTCGGACGGCCGGTACGCGGCAGGCGCCTTCGATTTGCGATACGACTCCGAGCGGCCGCTGGTCCGGTTCATCGCCCGGGTGGCCTGCCTGCGCTCGCGGCTCACGCGGATCCCCTACGGAGACCAGGCCCATTTCTTCCGGAGGGATTATTTCGAGGCGCTCGGCGGGTTCGCGGACATCCCCTTCCTGGAGGACGTGGAGATCATGCGCCGCATCAAGGGGCGCGGCGAGCGCATTTCCATCCTGCCCGATCCTGTGGTAACATCGGCCCGGCGCCAGGAACAGGAAGGGGTTGTGTTCTGCACCGCGCGCAACGGGGCCATCGTCGCCCTGTACGTCCTGGGGGTTTCCCCCGGGCGCCTTGCGCGGTTCTATCGCAAGCACCGATAAGGAGACGGTATGGCGGACGGGCTGGGTACGGAAGGCGCGGCGGGAAAGCATCTCTGGAAACTCGGCCTTTTCGCGGTCATCGTCCTGTCCATGATCGTCCTTGCGCGCGTCCTCGGGCTCGGGGAGCGGCTCCAGGAGCTCCGCGACTGGATTGCGGCCATGGGCCCCGCCGGGATGGCGGTCTACGTGGGCCTCTACATCGTCGCCGTCCTGGCGGCCCTGCCCGGACTGCCCATCTCGATCGCCGGGGCGGCCATCTTCGGGGCCCTCCACGGGGTCATCCTGGTGAGCATCGGCTCCACCCTGGGGTCGGGCCTCGCCTTCCTCACCGCCCGCTACCTCGCGCGCGACGCGGTGGGGCGCTGGCTTTCGGGAAACGAGAAGTTCCGGCGGCTCGACGGTCTGACGGAGAAACACGGGGCCGTCATCGTCGCCGTCACCCGCCTCGTGCCCCTGTTCCCCTTCAACCTGCTCAACTACGGGTTCGGGCTGACGCGGGTGCCGTTCTGGACGTACCTCTTCTGGTCCTGGCTCTGCATGCTGCCCGGGACCATCGCCTACCTCGTGGGGACCGACGCCGTCATCCTCGCCGTGACGACGGGGGAGATCCCCTGGGCCGCCATCGGGGTGTTCGCCGTTGCGCTGGCCGTCGGGATCGGGGCCGTGCGGTTCGCGAAGGGAAAGCTCAAGGAATGAAGGAGGGCGACCCATGCTGCTCGCAGGCGACATAGGGGGCACCAAGATCCACTTCGGCCTCTTTGCCCGGGAGCGGGGCCCGCGCCGCGCCGTGGCGGAGGCCGTCTACCCAAGCGCCGATCACGACAGCCTGGAAGCCGCCGTCCGCCTCTTTCTCGGCGAGACGGGCCGGCGCGCCACGAAGGCCGTCCTGGCCGTTGCCGGCCCCGTACTGGGCGGGACGTCGCGGATCACAAACCTCCCCTGGGCAATCGACGCGGCACGCCTGCGCAAGACCTTCACGCTCCGCTCGGCAACGCTGATCAACGAC
>JALOPC010000193.1 GCA_025454095.1 Syntrophales bacterium
GGCCCGCTTGGCCGTCACGACGGCCCCCGAGTCCTTGGCCACCACGGGCTCCATGCCCGTGCCGATGAGCGGCACCTCGGGCTGCAGCAGGGGCACAGCCTGGCGCTGCATGTTGGAGCCCATGAGCGCGCGGTTGGCGTCGTCGTGCTCCAGGAAGGGGATGAGCGCCGCGGCCACGGAGACCAGCTGGTTCGGGGAAACGTCCATGAGCTCCACATCCTCGGGGATGACGGTGACGAACTCGCCGCCCTTGCGGGCGTAAATGAGCGGCTCCGTGAAGCGGCCCTTGGGGTCCAGGTCGGCGTCGGCCTGGGCGATGGTGAACTTCTCCTCCTCGATGGCCGTGAGGAACTTGATGTCGTTCAGGACGCGGCCGTTCTCCACGAGGCGGTAGGGCGTCTCGATGAAGCCGAACTCGTTGACCCGCGCGTAGGTCGACAGCGACACGATGAGGCCGATGTTGGGACCTTCCGGCGTCTCGACGGGGCAGATCCGGCCGTAGTGGCTGTTGTGGACGTCGCGGACCTCGAAGCCCGCCCGCTCGCGGGTGAGGCCGCCGGGGCCCAGGGCCGAGAGCCTGCGCTTGTGGGTGATCTCGGAGAGCGGGTTGGTCTGGTCCATGAACTGCGAGAGCTGGCTCGAGCCGAAGAACTCGTTGACCACGGCCGATACGGGCTTGGCGTTCACGAGGTCGTGGGGCATCATGGTCTCCACGTCCTGGAGGCTCATCTTCTCCTTGATGGCCCGCTCCATGCGGATCAGCCCGATGCGGTACTGGTTCTCGATGAGCTCGCCCACGGAGCGGATGCGGCGGTTGCCGAGGTGGTCGATGTCGTCGACGCTGCAGTCGCCCTCGCCCAATTTGAGGTTGATGAGGTACTTGACGGCCTCGAGGATGTCCTCGTTTCGAAGGGTCGTCTCGTCGACGGGCACGTCGAGCCGCAGTTTGTAGTTCATCTTCACGCGGCCCACGTCCGAGATGTCGTACGTCTCGGGGTCGAAGAAGAGGCTCTTGAAGAACCGCTTGGCCGTCTCCGGCGTGGGCGGGTTCGAGGGCCGAAGCCGGCGGTAGATCTCGATGATGGCCTCCTCGCCCGAATCGATCTTGTCGGTCAGCAGGGTCTCCATGACGGAGGCGTTCGTGCGGTCCTCGTCGAGGTGGATGCAGAAGAGCTCCCCGATGCCTTTGGCCTTCACGGCTTCGAGGCGCTCCTTCGTGAGCTCCTGGTTGCAGCGCACGAGGACCTCGCCCGTGGCCGGGTCGGTCGCGTTGCGGGAGAGCACCTTGCCCACGAGGAAGTCCTCGCTCACGGGGATGCGCTTGATCTTGAGCTCGTCGAGCCGCTTGAGGGCGAGCTTCGTGATCTTTCGCCCCTTCTTGACAATGACCTCGCCCTTGGGCTTCGTCTCGATGTCCTCGGGGGCTTTCTCGTTGGCCAGGAAGGGCCCGATGTCGAGCCAGACCTTCCCGTCCTCGAGGGTGATCTTCTCGATCGGATAGAAAAAGTTCAGGATGTTCTCCGTCGTGTGCCCCATGGCCTTCAACAGGATGGTCACGGGCATTTTGCGGCGGCGGTCGATGCGCACGTAAAGCAGGTCCTTCACGTCGAACTCGAAGTCGAGCCAGGAACCCCGGATGGGGATGATGCGTGCCGAGTAGATGAGTTTGCCGCTGGCGTGGGTCTTCCCCTTGTCGTGGTCGAAGAAGATGCCCGGCGAGCGGTGCAGCTGGCTCACGATGACGCGCTCGGTGCCGTTGACGATGAAGGTGCCGTTCTCGGTCATGAGCGGGATCTCGCCGAAGTAGATCTCCTGCTCCTTGATGTCCCGGATGATCTTCTGCTCGCTCGTCCGGTCGGCGTCGAAGACGACGAGCCGCACCACGATCTTCAGGGGCGCCGCGTAGGTCAGGCCCTTGGCGATGCACTCCTTGACGTCGTAGCGGCTCTCGCCGATCTTGTAGCTGACGAATTCCAGGGAGCACTTCCCGCTGAAGTCGCTGATGGGAAAGATGCTCTTGAAGGCCCCCTGCAGTCCGACGTTGCCGCGCTTCTCGAGCTGCGTGTCCTTCTGCAGGAACTTCTCGTAGGACTTCATCTGGATGTCGATCAGGTTCGGGACGTCGATAATCTTCTGGATCCGACCGAAATTCTTCCTGAATTCACGCATCATGTTCTTTGCTTCCTCAAAAAAATGTACTACCCCGTCTGCGTCTCCGGGCTTCCTCCGGCCTGCCGGGCAGGCCGCGCACCGGGAACCGTGGGCCTTCCGGTTTCCCCGGAAGAGCCCGCCATTCCCAGATTCGTGGAAACCCGTAACGCCGTTACGGGGAGTAGTGATGAATGCCTTACGATCAAATTGCCTTACTTGATCTCGACAGTGGCGCCAACGGCCTCCAGCTTCTTCTTGATCTCGTCGGCTTCCGCCTTGGCGATGCCTTCCTTGACGGGCTTGGGCACGCCTTCGACGAGGTCCTTGGCTTCCTTCAGGCCGAGGCCCGTGATGGCGCGGATTTCCTTGATGACCTGGATCTTCTCGGCGCCGAAGCTCGTGAGAACGACGTCAAACTCCGTCTTCTCCTCGGCCGCCGCAGCCGCTGCAGGCGCTGCGCCGCCGGCCACGGCCGCCATGGCCACCGGGGCCGCCGCCGAGACACCGAACCGGGTTTCCAGTTCCTTGACGAGCTCGGAGAGTTCGAGCACCGTCATCCCTTCGATATACTTGATAACGTCTTCCTTCGTAATCGCCATGTTTCTCCACCCTTCCTTATTGGTTTTCTTTTTCTTTTTTCTGCCTGTAGGCCTCGAGGACCTGCACAAGGCCGCGCGGCACGGCGCTCAGCACCGTGACGAACTGTGTCGGGACCGCCACGAGGGTTCCCAGGAGCTTTGCCAGGAGAACTTCCCTGCTGGGCAGCTCGGAGATGAGATCCAGCTGCTGCCTGCTGACCATCTTGCCGTCCATCCAGGCGAACTTGATGTCCAGCTCGGGGTTTTTCCTGGCGAAGTCGATGAGGACCTTGGTGGGGGACGCCACGTCGCCGCCCATCATGGACAGCGACAGGGGACCTTTGAGGTTGTCCTTCAGGCCGGCGAAGTCCGTCCCCTGGGCGGCGATGCCCAGCAGGGTGTTCTTCACGACCCGGAACTCGGTTCCCGTCTTGCGCAGTTCATTCCTCAAGGCAGTGATCTTGTCGACGTTCATGCCGCTGTACCCGGCCAGAACGGCGAGCTTTACGCTTTTGAGCCTCTCGTGAAGCTCCGCGACTGCCTGCTCCTTTTCCTTTCTGTCCAACCTTGAACCTCCTTTCCCACGGTCAATTGCCTTTCCCGGTTTCAGGGGCCGGAAGGCCTTCGAAAGTCGGAGCGCGCTACAGGGAGAAACATGACTGCCCGAACGAGGGTCCACGCGGCGGAGGATCCGCCGCTACCTTTTCCATCCCGCCTCGCCGCCCGGGGGGCGGTTCGGTTCGGGGATGTCGTCTCGGCAGGCCGGCGCGGGGCCGATTAAACTCCCTGTACCTGCTGTCTCCGACTTGTCGGTTACACGTTATGACATGACGACCGGTGCTACTTCATCATGTTCCGGATATCCAGGGGATCGACCTTGACCCCCGGACCCATGGTGGTGGATAGGGATATGCTCTTGAGATAGGTTCCTTTGCTCGATGCCGGTTTGAGCTTGATGATCGTCTCCAGCAGTGCCGTCACGTTATCCAGAAGCTTCTCGGCGCCGAAGGAGGCCTTGCCGACGGGGGTGTGGACGATGCCCGCTTTTTCCACGCGGAACTCCACCTTGCCCGCCTTGAGCTCCTTCACCACCTTGCCCACGTCGAAGGTCACGGTGCCGACCTTCGGGTTGGGCATGAGGCCGCGGGGGCCCAGGACCTTGCCCAGCTTGCCCACGGTGCCCATCATGTCCGGGGTGGCCACGACGCGGTCGAAATCGAGCCAGCCGCCCTTGATCTTCTCGACCAGGTCGTCGGAGCCCGCGAAGTCGGCGCCGGCATCGGTGGCTTCCTTTTCTTTCTCGCCCTTGGCGAATACGAGGACCCGTACGGCCTTTCCCAGGCCGTGGGGCAGCGCCACGCTGCCGCGGACCATCTGGTCGGCGTGCTTGGGATCGACGCCGAGGCGGATCGACGCGTCCATCGTCTCGTCAAACTTGGCGCCGGCCGTGCCGACCACGATCTCCACGGCCTCTTTCAGGGGATACCGGTTGAGATCCTTGAACTTCAGCTCCGCGATGTCCTTGACCTGCTTGCCGGTCACCTTGCCCACCGTTTCCCGCTTCGGGTCGCTCGCCCCCTTGGCGATCTTGGCGGCCTGTTTCAGGAGCACCGAGACGGGGGGTGTCTTCGTCACGAAGGTGAAGGAGCGGTCGGCGTAGACGGTGATCACCACGGGGATGATCATGCCTTCCTGCTTGCCCGTCATGGCGTTGTA
>JALOPC010000015.1 GCA_025454095.1 Syntrophales bacterium
TTTCCCCGAGTACGGCGTCCTGAAACTCCCCGACAGCGTGAGCGACGACGCGGGGGCCTTCGTGGAGCCGCTGGCCGTGGCCGTTCACGCCGTGAAGCGATCCCGCCTGAAAATCGGCGCCTCCGTGGCCGTCGTGGGCGCGGGGCCCATAGGCCTCTTGGTCATGCAGGCCTGCCGCGCCGCCGGCGCCGGCAAGATCTTCGTCATCGAACCCCTCAAGGGACGCCGCGAGCTTGCCGCGAAAACCGGGGCCACGGCGGTCTTCGATCCCACGCAGGGCGATGCCGGCAAGGCGATCGGCGATCTGACCGACGGCCTGAGGGCCGACTGGGCCTTCGACTGCGTCGGCAACCAGGCCTCCTTCGACACGGCCGTAAAGGTCACCGGACGAAGGGCCGTCCTCTGTGTCGTGGGGCTCTCCCTGAAGCCCATCGAGGTCCCCTTCATCCGCCTCTGGGGCCACGAGAAGGAACTCGTGTTCTCCAGCGGATACGAGGACGAGTTCCCGGCCGCGATCCAGTACCTCGCCGACGGCCGCGTCAACGTCGAGCCGCTCATCACGGCGCGGATCAAAGTGGACGATCTCGTCGACAAGGGGATCAAGGAACTCATCGAACACGGCAGCGATTACGTAAAAATCCTCGTCTACCCCAAGTAACTGCAAGGAGGAGAGAACATGCATCTTCCCTATTTCGACCTGACAGGTAAAGTAGCCATCATCACCGGCGGCGCCACGGGAATCGGCAGAGGCCTGGCCGAGGGCCTGGCCGACGCCGGCGCCACCATCGTTCTGTGCGCCCGCCGCAAGGAAGTCATCGAACAGGCCTGCAAGGAAATCAAGGACCGGGCCGGCGTGAAGACCCTGGCCGCGCCGCTGGACATCACGAAAACCGACCAGATCAAGGCCGTCACGGACAGCGTGATGAAGGAATTCGGCCGGATCGACATCCTCGTGAACAACGCGGGCGTGGGCGGCAGCGAAAAGCCCATCATCAACGTGAAGAAGCCCGAGAAGGAGATGACCGAGGCCGACTGGGACCAGACGGTCGCCACGGACCTGCGGGGCATCTTCGTCCTCACCCAGGCCGTCGCAAAGAAGATGATCGAGAAGGGCGAGGGGGGCAAGGTCATCAACGTGTCCTCCATCACGGCGCTGATCGGCATGGCGAACATGGCGGCCTACTGCTCCAGCAAGGCGGCCGTCGTGCAGCTCACCCGGGTCATGGCCCTGGAGTGGATCCGCTTCAACATCCAGTGCAACGCGATCCTGCCCGGCTACTTCGAGACGCCCATGAACACGCACTTCTTCGCAACCGACGTGGGCAAGGAAATCATCAAGCGCAACATCCCGCAGAACCGTCTCGGCCAGATGGACGACATGAAGGGCCTGGCCGTTTACCTCGCCTCGCCGGCTTCGAACTTCATGACGGGCTCCACGCTCGTCATCGACGGCGGGCAGACCAGCTGGTAGGAAGGAGAGAGCCGCCATGAAGATCAAGGATTACAAAACCGTCATCCTGGAGAAGAACGAGGAGGGGATCGGCACGCTGACGCTGAACCGCCCCGAGGTCTTCAACGCCATCAGCGAGGAATTGACCAGCGAGGTGCTCGACGCCCTGCGCATCGTCAACGCCGATGCGGACATCAAGGTCCTCATCATCACGGGGGCCGGCAAGGGCTTCCAGGCCGGCGCCGACATCAGCCCGTCATCGCCGCCATCAACGGCCTGGCGCTCGGCGGGGGCCTCGAGCTGGCCCTGGCCTGCTCGATCCGCATCGCCGTGGAAGGCGCCAAGCTGGGCCTGCCCGAAGTGAAGCTGGGCATCATCCCCGGCACGGGCGGCACCCAGCGGCTGCCCCGCATCGTGGGCAAGGGCCGCGCCTACGAGATCCTGCTCACGGGCGACCCCATCGACGCCGCCGAGGCGTACCGGATCGGCCTCGTGAACAAGGTCGTCCCCAAGGGCGAGGCCCTGAAGGCCGCCGAGGAGATGGCGCGCCGGATCATCGTCAACGGCCCCTTCGCCGTGGAGATGTGCAAGGACGCCGTCGAGATCGGCATGGAGTGCCCCCTGGAACAGGCCGTCCAGTACTCCCAGAAGAACTGCATCGCCTGCTTCGGCACGGAGGACATGAAGGAAGGCACGACGGCCTTCATCGAGAAGCGCAAGGCGAATTTCAAGGGGAAATAACCCGGCCGCCCCGCGTCATTTTCATCTTGCAATGACCTGTCTGTTGGAGCAGGATGAGCACGGAAACGGCACGGGGATAAGGACACAGGGCAAGCCCCCCGCGCGGAGACGCCTTCGACGCGGGATCGTTTGCCCTCGGTCCCGAGCCTCATGCCCAAACATTGTGGAGGCAAGATATGCCTGTCGAAATCGTGATGCCCAAACTCGGCCTGACCATGACCGAGGGGTTGATTGTGGAATGGAGGAAGAAGGAGGGGGACCCCGTCAAGAAGGGGGACATCCTCTTCGTCCTCGAAACGGAGAAGGTGACCTACGAGGTCGAAGCGCCCGAGGACGGCACCCTGGGCAAGATCCTGGTCAAGGAACAGGAGACCGTCCCCGTCGGCGCTGCAGTCGCGTACCTGCTCAAGCCCGGTGAGGCCGCCGTCGAGGTGACGGCAGCGCCCGCCGCCGCGCCGAAGGCGGAAGCGGCTTCCCCTGCCCCAGCCGCCCCGGCCGCAGCGGCCGCACCGGCTGGCGCACCGCCCGCAGGCGGCCGTGTCAAGGCCACGCCGCTGGCGAAAAAAGTGGCGAAAGAACTCGGCGTCGACCTCGCCGCCGTCGCCGGCTCGGGCCCCGGCGGACGGATCCTTCGCGAAGACGTGGAAAAAGCGAAAGCCGCCGGCGTGCAGGCGCCCGCGGCACCGGCCGCGGCTGCAGCCCCGGCCCCCGCGGCCCCGGCTCAAGCCACGGCGGCACCCGCGGCGGCCGCCGCGGAGGGGCGGCTTGCGGCCTTCACCGGCATGCGCAAGACGATCGCCAAGCGGATGCTCCAGAGCAAGGTCGAGGCTGCCCAGGCGTACATGGGCAACACCGTGGACGCCACCCGCATCCAGGCGCTTCGCGCGGAGCTGCTGCCCTTCATCGAGAAGAAGAGCGGCGTGCGCATCACCATCACCGACCTGATGATGAAGGTGACCGGCGCGGCCCTGCGGGAGCACCCCGTCATCAACACACGCTGGACCGACAAGGGCGTCCTCTTCCTGCCCGAGGTGAACATGGGCATGGCCATGGCGCTCGACGAGGGGCTCATCGTCCCCGTCATCAAGAACATCAATGCCAAGAGCCTCGGCCAGGTGGCCCAGGACCGCGTGGCCCTGATCGAGAAGGGAAAAAAGAACAGCTTCCTGCCCGACGACATCAAGGGGAGCACCTTCACGCTCTCGGCCATGGGGATGTTCGGCCTCGAGACGTTCACGGCCATCATCAACCAGCCCGAAAACGCCATCCTCGCCGTGGGGGCGATCCTCGACAAGCCCGTGGCCCTCAAGGGCGAAGTGGTCATCCGGCCCATGATGACCGTCAACCTGACCTACGACCACCGCACGATCGACGGGGCCGAGGCGGGCAAGTTCATGCGGACCCTGAAGGAGATGATCGAGGAGCCGCTCACCATCCTGTAACCCGGCGCTGCAGGCCGCAGCGCCCCAGCGACGTTCCGGACACGGGCGGGGTCACTGCCCCGCCCGAAAAACGCGACAACGAGGGAATTCGAACATGCCTGTGGATATCGTCATGCCCAAGCTCGGTCTGACCATGACCGAGGGATTGATCACCGAGTGGAGGAAGAAGGAAGGGGATCCCGTCAAGAAGGGCGAGATTCTCTTCGTGCTCGAAACGGAGAAGGTGACCTACGAGGTCGAGGCGCCCGAGGACGGCACCCTGGGAAAAATCCTGGTCCCGGCGCAGCAGACCGTTCCCGTGGGCGCCGTCGTCGGCCTGCTGCTCAAACCGGGCGAATCGGCCGCGGCCGCCCCCTCGGCCCCCGCGCAGGCCGCATCCGCCCCGGCGTCGAAAGCGCCGGCCGCGGGCCCGTCCCCCGGCGGGAAAAAGAAAATCGTCATCGTCGGCGGCGGCGTGGGCGGCTACCCGGCCGCCATCCGCGCGGCCCGCATGGGCGCCGAGGTGACGCTCATCGAGAAGGACGCCCTCGGGGGCACGTGCCTCAACTGGGGGTGCATCCCCACCAAGTCCCTGCTCCAGTCCGCCGGCGTCGTCCAGACGATGAAGGAGTCCGAGACCTTCGGCGTGAAGTGCAAGGGCTACGAAGTGGACTTCGGCGCCGTCATGGCCCGCAAGAACACGGTCGTGGCCCAGCTCACGCGCGGCGTGGGCGCCCTGCTGAAGGCCAAGAAGGTGAAGGTCATCCAGGGGACGGCGTCCTTCGTGGACGCGAAAACCCTGCAGATCAAGGAAACGGGTGAGACGATCCAGGGAGACGCCGTGCTCATCGCCTCCGGCTCCGTCCCCGGCCGGATCCCCATCGAGGGGATCGACGGCCCCGACGTCATGGACTCCAACCAGGTCCTGGCCATGAAGACGCTCCCGAAGAGCGTCGTCGTCATCGGCGGCGGCGTCATCGGCGTGGAATTCGCGCAGTTCCTCGTCGCCATGGGCACCCAGGTCACGATCCTGGAGATGCTCCCCGGGCTCGTCCCGGGCGTGGACAAGGAAATCGCCGCGTTGCTGCAGAAGCAGATCGCCGCGGCGGGCGCGAAGGTCGTCACCGGCGCAGCCGTGAAAAGCATCGTCCACAGGAAGACGGAAAACGCGGTCACCTACGCCATCGGCGACAAGACCGAGACGATCATCGCCGAGAAGGTGTTCCTCACCGTGGGCCGCAAGCCGGACTTCTCGCTTCTCGGCATCGACAAGGTCGGGATCAAGCACGAGCGGGGCGCCATCGTCGTCAACGAGTTCATGGAGACCAGCGTCCCCGGCATCTGGGCCGCAGGCGACGTCGTCGGCGGCATCATGCTCGCCCACCTGGCCTCGGCCGAGGGCGAGTGCGCCGTGCGGAACATCCTCGGACACCGGGAAGTCATGAACTACAGGGCCGTCCCCTCCTGCATCTACACGACGCCCGAGGTGGCCTCCGTGGGACTCACGGAGGAGAAGGCGAAGGAGCGGGGCGAGATCCAGGTCGGCCGCTTCCCCCTGCGGGGCAACGGCAAGGCCCTGGTCCTCAACGAGACGGAAGGCCTGGTCAAGGTCATCTCCGACAAGAAATACGGCGAAGTGCTGGGCGTCCACATCATCGGCCCCCACGCCACGGACATGATCGCCGAGGCCGTCCTGGGGATGACCCTGGAGATGACCGCCGAGGAGCTGGCCGGAGCCATCCACCCGCACCCGACGGTGTCGGAGGCGATCATGGAGGCGGCCATGGTGATCGCCGGCGGGGCCATCCACATGCCCTAACCCCCTGTCGCCCTCTTTCCCGGGGGCGATCGGGCAACAAAATTGAGTGAATGATCACTAATAGTTGAGTGAATGCACACTAAGTGCCGGTCTCGGGCGGTACGTCCCGCCCGGCCCCCGGCGCCACCGAACGGAACCGCGAGAGGAGGATACACACATGGCTTGGGATTTTGGAAACACGAAGGAAGAGGAAGCCTACCGGCAGCAAGTGGCCGCTTTCCTCGACAAGGAGCTGACCGAGGAGATCGCCCGGCAGAACTGGGAAGACCTGGGACTGGACAAGGAAGGGCGCGCCTTCGGAAAGAAACTCTACGAGTCGGGCCTGCTGGGCTGGAGCTGGCCCGTGGAGTACGGCGGCAAAGGCCTTTCGCCCGTCTACGACTTCATCCTCATCGACGAGCTGGGCAAGCGCTGGAGCGCTCACGTGCCCAACGACGTGGCCTACACCATGGTAGGGCACACCATCCTGCGGCGGGGCAGCGACGCGATGAAAAAGGAGTTCATCCCCCGCATCGTCCGCGGCGAGATCGAGTTCGGCCTGGGCTACACGGAGCCCGAGGCGGGCTCGGACCTGGCAAACATGAAGATGACGGCCATCGACCAGGGCGACTACTACCTCGTCAACGGCCAGAAGACCTTCAACACGGAAAGCCACTACGCGGACTACCACTGGCTGGCGGCCAAGACGGACCTGAAGGCCTCCCCCTACAAGGGGATCAGCCTCTTCATCGTCGACCAGCATGGCCCCGGGATCACGATCCGCCCCATGATCACCATGTCGGGCGAGCGGACCAACGAGGTCTTCTACGACGACGTGAAGGTGCCGAAGAACCGCCTCGTGGGCGAAGTGAACAAGGGCTTCTACTACATGATGGAGGCCCTCATGTCGGAGCGCAACTACGTCTTCACCCCTTCGCGCTACTACCCCTACCTGAACATGCTCCTCGACTACGCGAAGCAGACGACCTACCTGGGCAAACCCCTGGCCGAGGACCCCATGGTCCGCCAGAAGATCGCCCAGATCGCCGTCGAGATCGAGACGACCCAGCTGCTCTCCGACCACGCCCGGTGGATGGAGTGGAACCACCAGACCATGACCTGCGAGCCCGAGATCACGAAGGTCGTCGTCTCCGAGATGGAGCAGCGGATGGTGGACAACGCGATGCAGCTGCTCGACCAGTACTGCCAGCTCGAGGAGGGCTCCAAGTACGTGCCCCTCAAGGGCCGCATCGAGTGGGAGTTCCTGCACTCCTTCATGACCACGATCGGCGCCGGCACGAGCGAAGTCGGCCGGGGCGTCATCGCAACCCGCGGCCTGGGTCTCCCCAGGGGCTAAACGATCACATCAGGAGGTTTGTCTCATGGACTTTACCTATACCGACGACCAGAAAATGCTCAAGGAGGCGGCGCGCAGGTTCCTCGCCGGGGCCTGCCCGAACGTGGAGTGGTACCTCGAAATGGAGAAGGACGAAAAGGGCTTCACGCCGGAGCTCTGGAAGGGCATGGCCGAGCTGGGCTGGATGGGCATTCTCTTCCCCGAGGAGTACGGCGGCATCGGCGGCGGCGTGCTCGACATGGTGACCCTGATGGAGGAGATGGGCTACGCGGCCCTGCCCGGCCCCTACTTCTCCACCGTCATCCTGGGCGGCTGCACGATCCTCGCGGCCGGCAGCGAGGCCCAGAAACAGGAATTCCTGCCCAAGATCGCCGAGGGCGCCCTGCGCATGACGCTCGCCCTCTCCGAGCCGGCGACGACCCAGTTCAACCCTTCGCTCATCACCGTCAAGGCCAAGGCCGAGGGCGACGGCTGGGTGATCGACGGCACGAAGCTCTTCGTGCCCGACGCCAACGTCTCCGACTGGGTGGTCGTGGCGGCCCGCACGGCCGGCAAGGACACCGACCGCGACGGCATCTCGCTGTTCCTCGTGGAAACCGGGGCACCCGGCGTCGGCATCGCGCTGCTCAAGACCGTGGCGGGCGACAAGCAGTGCGAGGTGGTCTTCAACAACGTGAAGGTTCCCAAGGGCGCCCTGCTGGGCGAGGCAGGCAAGGGACTCGCCGCCGTGGAGAAGACCCTCCAGATCGCCGCCGTGGCCAAGTGCGCCGAGATGCTGGGCGGCTCGAACAAGGTCATGGAACTGTCCGTCGCCTACGCCAAGGAGCGCGTGCAGTTCGGCAAGCCCATCGGAAGCTTCCAGGCCGTGCAGCACCTGTGCGCCAACATGAAGATGGCCACCGAGCAGAGCATCTACATCACCTACAAGGCCGCCTGGATGATCGACCAGGGAATGCCCGAGGCGCGCAAGTTCGCCGCCGTGGCCAAGACCTGGGTGAGCGAGGCCTACAAGAAGGTGGCCCTCATCGGTCACCAGATCTTCGGCGGGACGGGCTACATCGTCGAGCACGCCATGCCCATCTACTCGAGACGGGCCAAGGCCGGCGAGTACGCCTTCGGCAGCCCCAACTACCAGCGTGAAATCGTGGCCCAGGAACTGGGCCTGTAAGGGACACCTGACCTGCCTACCTCTCTCCGTTCCGCATTCGCCGCCGGGGATCCCCCCGGCGGCAAATGCGGAATCAACGGCGGGAAGGGGGCGACACAAGCGAGGCACTCCGTGGATCTCAGCAAGCTCGATGGATACGCAAGCCGGGAGACGTTCGTTGAGGCCGTCCGCAAGAAGGCCTACGACTACGATTTCAACTGCCACGGCTGCTCGCAGGCGGTCGTGCAGTGCTTCCTCGACGTCCTCGAGGAGGACAACACCCCCCTGTTCAAAGCCGCAAGCCCCTTCGCGGCCGGGATGTCCATGACGGGAAACAACTGCGGCGCCCTGATCGGCGGGCTCATGGTCCTGGGAGCGGTTTTCGGCCGCGGATCCATGAGCGACGGCATGGAGGGGATTGTCGAGGGAATCCGGCCCGCCCGGAGGCTGGTGAAGCACTTCCAGGGCCGCTTCGGCACGGTGAACTGCCGCGACCTGACGAGGACCGACCTGGCCGACCCGGTGCAGGCAGACGCCTACTTCGCCGGCGGCGGCCTCGAACAGTGCGCCGCCGTCACGGGCGAGGTGGCCGCCTTCGTGGGCGGCCTGCTGTACGACGAGAGGGAAAAGAAGAAATCGAAGTGACCCCGCCGGGGCGGCCCGCGGAGGAGCCGGGCGCCGGAGGCAGGTTGTGAGGCAGGGAGGGAAGCCCTTCACACCGGTCTTGCAGCGGCGGGCAAATGAGGGTAAACACAACAACTCGAGGAAAGGGAGGTTTTTATGAGCAATTTGAAACCGGGTCCGCTCACGGGAGTAACGGTACTGGATTTCACGTGGGTGCTGGCGGGCCCCCACGCGGCAAAGACGCTGGCCGACCTGGGCGCCAACGTCATCAAGGTGGAGCAGTACAAGGCCGGGGCCAACGAGCGCTGGCTTCCGAAGCGCGTCACCAAGAACGGCGTCACCCAGAGTTCCTACACGATCAACGTCAACCGCGGCAAGCGCAGCATCTGCGTCAACATGAAGAGCCCCAAGGGGATGGAGATCATCCACAAGCTCGTCAAGAAGAGCGACGTGCTGATCGAGAACTTCGCCCCCGACGTCATGGGCAAGCTGAAACTCGACTACGACCAGGTCAAGAAGATCAAGCCCGACATCATCTACTGCTCGATCTCGTCCTTCGGCCACTGGGGCCCCTACTGGGACCGCCCGGGCTACGACATGATCGCCCAGGGCGCAAGCGGCTGGTCCGACCAGAGCAAGCCCCCGATCATCGCCCCCATGTCGATCGGCGACACGGTGGCCGCCATCCACGCCACGACGGCCATCAACGCCGCGCTGTACCACCGGAAATCGACGGGCCAGGGCCAGAACATCGACATCTCCATGATGGACTGCCTCTTCTCGCTGCACGAGAACACCCTGCCCTGGTACCTGATCAGCACCGCCGCCGGCCTTGACGGCAAGGAGCTGGACATCCCCAAGATCGGCGGCCAGCATCCCGGTTATGCCCCCTACGGGCTCTACGAGGGCAAGGACGGCATCATGGCCATCGCCTGCCTCACCGAGCCCCGCTGGCAGCCCCTGGTGAAGCTGATGGGCAAGGAGTTCGAGTTCCTGGCCACCGATCCCCGGGCAAAGGACGTCTCCACGCGCTGCTCCGTCGACAACGCCCCCTACATTCACGAGCAGCTTTCCAAGTGGGTCATGTCCCTGCCCTCCGTGGCGGAATGCGAGAAGATGCTCGACGAGGCGGGGGTTCCCTGCATCCGCTGCCGCAGCCTCAAGGAGCTGGCCGACAGCGACCCGCAGATCAAGGCCCGCGAGATGATGGTCGAGATGTACCAGCCGTTCCTGGGTCCCATGCGGCACTACGGAAGCCCCCTGAAGCTTTCCGAAACGCCGTCCGGCCCCCGCGGCTACGCGCCCTTCGTGGGCGAGCACAACGTGGAGGTCCTCACGAAGGAGTTGGGCATGGCCGAGGCCGACGTGAAGGCCCTCTACGGCGAGGACGTCCTGTTCCACGCGCCCGAGGTGGAGCTGCTGCCCGAAGAGCTGAAGAAGAACGGCAAGTGAGACAACCCGCGGGACGCGGCAAACGCCCCGCGTGACCACACCGGCCGGCGGGGAAGCGGCGGAAGGGTCCGCCGCGTTCCCGCCGCCTGGAATACGAGAGGTGAACGATATGTTGAAATACGAGAAGTGGGACAAGATCAAGAGGAAGATTCGCAAGGACGATCTGCAGGATCTCGGCGTACCCACGCCCGACATGGTGAAGCGCTGCATCGACGAGGGCAAGACCGAGCTGGCCAAGGAACTGGCCGACTACATCATCATCGAGAGCAAGGGCCTGCACGACCTCTACGCCGACTGGACGTCGGACATGCTCGACAAGGTCGCCAAGAAGTTCGGCGAAGAAGCCATGTACCAGCTGCTGCGCGACACCCAGAGCACCTGGATGATGCGCCGCACCTGGAGCGGCCTGCGCAAGATGTCGCCCATGGAGCGCATCTGGCTCAACGCCGAGGTGTTCCGCGCCCACCGGTGCGGCCCGCGGCAGATGGGCGAGCTGGACTTCACCGAGGACGACGAGAAGATCGTGCTCGGATGCGACCCCTGCGGCAGCGGCGGCAGGACCCGCCGGGGCGACCCCGTCGACGGGACCCCGTCGCGCTACGGCCCCCCCTACAACTGGGGCAAGACCTCCAAGGCCTACCCCTGGAGCTGGAGCCAGGCGGGCGTGCCCTACTACTGCCTGCACTGCGCCATGAACGAGATCCTCATGATCGAGTGGGGCGGCTGGCCGCTGTGGGTCACCGAGTACAACCCCGACGAGACAAAACCCTGCGCCTGGGTCTTCTACAAGAACCCCCAGATCATGCCCGAGAAGTACTGGACGCGCCTCGGCTTCAAGAAACCCGACAAATTCGAGTAGATCCGCAAGGACTCTACCTCCCTTCGGGAAGGCGGGGCTCACGCCCCGCCTTCCCTCTCTGCCATACGGTCTCTCCCGTCTGTTCCGTCTTTTCGGTCTATTCCGTCGCGAAGAAAAGACGAATCCTGTAGAATAGACGGAAACGAACAACCCGGATGCCCTGGACGACGGCGACAGGCGCAAGAGAAGGAGATTCAAACACGATGAGCCCGGCAAAACCCGATTGGCTCCGAAAAAGGCTTCCCGTGGGGGCCGACGTGCAGGCGATGGAGGGAAACCTGGAACAGAACCGCCTCCACACCATCTGCCAGGAAGCCTGCTGCCCGAACCAGGGCGAGTGTTTCTCCAAGGGAGTGGCCACCTTCCTGATCCTGGGCAAGGTCTGCACGCGCAACTGCCGCTTCTGCGCCGTCGACTCGGGAACTCCCGAAGCGCTCGACGCCGGCGAGCCCCGGCGCCTTGCCGCGGAAGTGAAGCGCCTGGGCCTGCGTTTCGTCGTGATCACCTCCGTGACGAGGGACGACCTCCCCGACGGGGGCGCCGCGCACTTCGCCCGGGTCATCGAGGTCATGCGCCGCGAGTGCCCCGACGTGGGTATCGAGGTCCTGATCCCCGACTTCCAGGGCTCGAGCGCCGCCCTCCAGGCCGTCACCGACGCCGCCCCGGAGGTCCTGAACCACAACGTCGAGACCGTTCCCCGGCTCTACGCGTCCGTCCGCCCCCAGGCCGACTACCGGCGCTCCCTTGCGCTGCTCCGTGAGGCCAAGTCCCTGAACCCCTCGCTCACCACCAAGTCGGGACTCATGCTCGGTCTCGGCGAGACGCGCGAGGAGGTCCTTGAAGTGATGGTCGATCTGCGCTCGGCCTCGTGCGACGTGATCACCGTCGGGCAGTACCTCAGCCCCTCGCCGGCCCACCATCCCGTCGTGGAGTACGTCAAACCGGAGATCTTCGAAAAATACCGCCGCGACGCCCTGCGCCTGGGTTTCCGGGATGCCGCATCTGCCCCCTTTGTCCGCAGTTCCTACATGGCGGAAAAATACTATAGAAGAACGTAAGAAGGGTGCAGGAGTACAGGGTCCAGTAAAGGGGAAGACAAAAGAAGGCCTCCCGGGAGATGGGAGGCCTTCTTTATGGGAGTGGAAAAGAGATGGATTGCCTTACTTGACGATTTCCATCGCCTGGATGATCTTCATGATCTGAGGGGTCCCCGTGGCGGGAAAGATCTCCACCGCGTCGGCCAGCAGTCGGGGCAGGTGATACTCGGGGCTCACCCCGTAGCCGCCCAGGACCTGCATGGCTTTCATCGTGACGCTCGCCGCCACCTCGCCGCCCACGTACTTCGCGCGGGCCGAGAGCTTGCCCAGGTCGCGCGGCGCCATACCCCGGTCGAGGCAGGCGGCGGGGTGGTAGATAAGCCAGCGGGCGGCGTCGATCTCGGTGTCCATGTCCACGAGCAGAAACTGGATCGCCTGGAGGCCTGCGATGGGCTTGCCGTAGAGGGCCCGCTCCTTCGCATACTTCAGCGCGATTTCGAAGGCCCCCCGGGCGATCCCCAGCCCCACGGCCCCCACGGCGGCGCGGCTCACCGTGAAGGTCGCCATGGCCGCCGCCTGGCCGCCGCCTTCCTTGCCGACGAGATTCGCCTTCGGCACGCGGCAGTTGCTGAAGCCCAGTTCGCAGACATCGCCCGAACGGAAGCCCATGAGGTCCTGCCTGCGGCTCACGACAAACCCCGGCGTCCCCTTCTCGAGAGCGAGGATGCTTGCCCGCCCGCCCGTCTTCGCCAGCACCAGGACCAGGTCGCCCACGCTGCCGTTGGTGATGTAGACCTTCCTGCCGTTGAGCACCCAGGCGTCCCCGTCGGCGGCGGCCGTCGTGTTGAGCGTGGCCAGGTCGGAGCCTCCCGTGGGCTCGGTGGCCGCCACGGCGGCGATCTTCTCGCCCCGTATGAGCGGCGGCAGCCAGGCCTGCCTCTGCTCCGGCGTCCCCCAGGTCTCGATCAGGTAGAGCGGCGCCTGGGTCACCTCGAGGATGAAGGCCAGCGAGGGGTAGACGCGGGCGATCTCCTCGACGGCGATCACCGCCGGCAGGTGCCCGGCTTTCGATCCCCCGTACTCCCGCGGCGAGGCGATCCCGATGATCCCCAGCGCCCCGATCCTCCGGACGAGTTCGAAGGGAAACTCCCCCCTGCGGTCCAGCTCGAGCGCCTTCGGCGCGAGTTCCGCATCGGCGAACTCCCGCACCATGGCCCGGATCATCTCCTGCTCTTTCGTGAATTCAAACATGACGGTTCCCCCTTCCCTCCTGCTCTGTGAGTGATGTCCATCGCGCAGCCTGCCTGCGCTACTTGTCCCGCTTCAGTTCCTCCACGAGGGCGGGCAGGACCTCCCGCAGGTCGCCCGCGATACCGAAGTCGGCGATGTCGAAGACGGGCGCCTTCGGGTTTCGGTCGACGGCCACGACGATCTTCGATTTCGCGAAGCCCGTCGTGTAGTGGGGCGCCCCGGAAGCCCCGACGCTGATGAAGAGATCGGGGCTTACGGTTTTGCCGCTCTGCCCGATCAGGCGCGACTCGGGGACCCAGCCCGCGTCGCAGGCGGGCCTCGAACCGGCCGTGACGCCGCCCGCGGCAAGCGCCAGCTCCTCCAGCAGCGCAGTGCCCCCCGCCTCGTAGAAGCCGAACCCTCCCGACACGACGACCCTCGCCTGCTCCAGCTCGCCCTCCCCGGCCTCCGGGACCCATTCGAGGGCCCTTGCGCGGAAGTCCCCGTCCCCGAGCGCGGGCTCGAAGGCGACGATCTCCCCCCTGCGGGAGGCGTCGGGCACGCCCCTGTCCATGACGCCGGGGCGGATGGTGGCCATGACGGGCCTCTTCTCGGGACAAACGATCTTCACCATCATGTTCCCCCGCCATCCCGGGACGGTCATCACCGGCTGCGCGCGCCCGTCGATTTCCTCGACGTGCACGTCGGTACAGTGGGCCGTGAGCCCCGTGGCGAGCCGCGCCGCCACCGCGGGCGCCAGGTCCGCGCCGACGGAGGTCGCCCCCAGCAGGACGAGCCCGGGCCGGGTTTCCCCGATGATCCGGCAGAGGATCGCCGTGAAGGCATCGGCCTGGTAGAGATGCAGGCGCGCGTCCTGCACCGCGAAGACCCGTTCGGCCCCGTGGGCGACGAGTTCGGCGGCACAGGCGCCGCAATCCTCCCCGATCACGACGGCGGACACCCTCGCCCCGAGAGGCCCCGCCAGGTCTCGGGCCTTGCCCAGGATCTCCAGCGC
>JALOPC010000194.1 GCA_025454095.1 Syntrophales bacterium
GCCCGGGCGAGATTGTAGAGGATGCCCTCGTCATCGGGGGCGACGGAGAGGGCTTTTTGGAGTTCCGTGACGGCCTTCTCGAAGTTGCCGTCCTTGCGGGCCTGGATGCCGCGGGCGTTGTAGGTGTGGAGGATGAAGGAGAGGAGATCTTCGTTGCCGCCGATCAGGGCCCGGGCCTTTTCGTGTTCCCCCTTGTCGATGAGCCGCATGATCGTGAGAGCCCTGTTTTCCCGGCTCTCGTCCCCGCCGGCGAGTCCCTGGGCGATCTCCTCTTCCGAGACGTTGACCAGTTGCCGGATGAAGGCCAGCGTCGTTTCGTTGTCCCTGTCCTGGAAGGTGACGGGGCCGAAGGCGTTGCGGAACGCGGCGCTCGTCATGAGCTGCCGCTGGAACTCGTTGATGCCCTCCTGCAGGTCCTTCTCGTCCTGGGGGAGCATGCGGGTGACGAGCATCTTCTCCAGGACGTCCTTGAATCCGCTGAGGCAGGCATATACGTTGCCCTGATGGATGAACTTCTTGCAGTTCCCAAGGGTCCTGGAGATTTCCGCGGCGCGTTCTCTGACGATTGCCTCGTCCATATGCCCCCGCGACGGTTGAAGGCCGTCCGTTCCGCGTTGACTCGTCATCTCTGCCCGGGCGGTCGTGGGCCGGCCCGGACGCCTCTCCATGGCACAGAATGTGCTAACCTTTAATCGGCAGAAGTGAATCCGGACTTGAACCGGGGGAGGACGCACATCGATTATGGACGAAGGGGAAGGCGGCAGGAAAGCGCTGAATTTCGACGAGAAGAACTTTCTGTTCGAGTGGCTCGTGGAAAACAACAAGACCCTGACCCGAAAGAACAAGGAACTGCTGGTCGAGAACCTGAAGTTCCGCTCCCGGGTGGAGGAACTCGAGAAGATCAGCTTCATCGACCCGACGACGGGCCTCTACAACCGGTGGTACCTGCAGCCCCGCCTCGTGGAGGAATTCTCGAGGGCCAGACGGGGGGACTTTTCCCTGTCCTGCCTCTTCATCGACATCGATGACTTCAAGACCGTCAATGACCGCTACGGCCACTTCATCGGCGACAAGGTCCTCCGGGACACGGCCCTGCTGCTCCGGGGGCATTGCCGCAGGGAGGACGTGCTGATCCGCTTCGGCGGCGACGAGTTCGTCCTGCTCCTCAGCGCATCGGGGTATCGGGCAGCCAAGTCGGCCGCCGAGCGCATCCGGGGGCGCATCCAGGCCCACGCGCTGAGCGGGGTGGACCCGCAGCTTGCGCTTTCGGTTTCCATCGGGGTGAGCACCCTCAAAAAGGAACATATCGACTCTGCCAGGGACCCCTGGGAGATCGTGTGGACGGCTGACGGGGCCATGCACCTGGCCAGACAGAAGGGGCCGGGGCAGATCCACTGGCTGGACTGCCACGGCAACCGGGGCAAGGCCGAAAGCGGCGAGCGGGCGGCATCGTAAGGCCAGGGTCCAGGGTTTCCCACCCTTCTGATGAAGCCAATTCCTCTCGATCCCGCTCCAACATTGAATTTTTCACTGGAAATTCAATGGCATAAAGATGGATTAATCTTCCCCCACGATATCCCTTCCGGTCTCGGAAGCTCTTTTCGCCGATGAAATCCTTTTCACTTTCTTTACCCCCTGTCCCTGACCCCCGTGCCCTTTCTGCTTTCTGACCGTGAACGTTTCCCCCCTAAAGTTTCTCTGCTTTCTGACGATAAAACAGGTGCAGTAGTTGCACAGGATTTATATGTTGCTGTAGTATTGCAAACCAAGCCCGAATCGAGAGGTGCTTCATGGCAAAGATGTTCTTTTCCACGTCCGAAGTGGCGGATCTCTTCAACGTGAACCGGGTGACCATCTACCGCTGGGTCAAAGAGGGGATGGTGAAGGGGTACAAAGTGGGCAAGCATCTCAAAATTCCGCTGGCGGAAGTGGAACGGCTCAAGCGGGAGTTCGGCTTCGGCGACGTTCCCCTGGAAACATTGCAGGGGGGCGAGGCCGGGGCGGGCGAGGCCGGCAAAACGGCTCCGCGGGGCCCATCCTTCAAGAAGCTCGTCATGGCCATCGACGACGACGAGAACATCCTCACCTTCATCCAGAACGCCTTCGACGGCCTCGGCCTCAACCGGCACTGCAATCTCAAAACCTACGCGAACGGGCTCGAGGCGGTTCTGCAGATCGGCGAGGAGAGACCCGATCTGATCCTGCTCGACATCGTCATGCCCAACCTCAACGGGCTCGAGCTTGCGGAGAAGATCCGCAAGATGCACCGCGACATCAAGATTATCATCCTGACGGGGTACCCCGAGTACCTCACGGAGGACGAGCGCGGCAAGTTCCTCGACTACATGACGAAGCCCGTGGACCTGAGAAAGCTCTACGAGACGATCGTCAAGGCACTCGACATCCCCGTGGAGAGGGCCAACGGGGTCCAGGCACGCTCCTGAGGGTCTGCGGACGCGCACGGGGCGCCTTCGCGGGGTGGACGCGGGATTCATCGCAGCGGGTTCTCGATCGGGCTGACGACTCTAGATCACAGGGAGGCACACAGGACATGCAGACGGAGATGATCGAAAGACAGGAAAGTCCCCTGGCCGGGGTTCCGGCACGGGAAGGGAAGTACCTGACTTTCTCGCTGGCAGGCGAGGAATACGGGATCGGAATCCTGAAGGTCAAGGAGATTATCGGGATGATGCCCGTGACGCACGTCCCCCGGACCCCGGAGTTCGTCAAAGGGGTCGTCAACCTCAGGGGGAAAGTCATCCCCGTTGTGGACCTGCGGCTCCGGTTCGCCCTGGAGGCCGCGGCGTACACGGAGCGCACCTGCATCATCGTCGTGGAAGTGGCGGGCGCCAACGGCTCCGTCATGATGGGCATTGTCGTCGACGCCGTCTCGGAGGTGCTCAACATCCGGGGGGCCGACATCGAGAACACGCCCGCCTTCGGGGTGAGGCTCAACACGGATTTCATTCTCGGGATGGCCAAGGCGGCCGGCGGGATCAAGATCCTGCTCGACATCGACAAGGTGCTCAGCAGCGAGGACATCGTTGCGATCCGTCACGCGGCCTGAGAATCCGGGCAAAGGCACAGAGGGTTTACTATGAAGAACGTGTCTCTTTCCACCAAGATCATCGGTCTTGTCGCCACTGCCGTGTTCACCGTCGGCGTGTGCGTCTTCGCGAGTTCCTACTACTTTGTCAACCAGGGGTTCAACGACCAGACGCAGCAGGACATCGGGAGGCTGGCCGACGCCGTGCAGCTCCATTTCGATGACGTGACGGCGAAAATGGCGGCCGTGGCGCAGCTGACGGCATCCCGGAAGGACCTTGCCGAGGCCGTCACGAAGGGCGATACGGGCCGGGTCCAGCAACTGGGCAAGGAGGTCATGCGCGACTCGAAGGCCGGGTTCATCACCATCGCCGACAAGGACGGCAACGTGGTGGGCCGCGGGCATTCGGACAAGGTGGGCGACAGCGTCCTCAACCAGCCCAACGTGAAGAAGGCCCTTGCCGGGGAGCCCTCCACGGGGATCGAGGAAGGGACCGTGGTGAAGTTCTCCCTCCGGGCGGGGGCCCCTGTGAAGCTCGACGGCAAGGTCGTGGGGTCCGTCACGACGGGTGTGGACCTCACCCCCGCGAACCACGCCTTCGTCGAGGAGGTCAAGAAGATGTTCGGCGTGGAGTGCACACTGTTCCAGGGCGAGACCCGCGCGACGACCACGATCATGAAGGACGGTCAGCGGGTCATCGGCACGAAGATGGACAACCCGAAGGTCCTCGACACGGTCCTGAGCAAGGGCCAGCGCTACCTGGACATCAACCGGATTCTCGCGAAGGACTACAACACGGCCTACTGGCCCCTGAAGGACGCCTCGGGGAAACTCATCGGCATGCTCTTCATCGGCAAGGACCGGTCGATCGTGACCGCCACGGTCCGGAACACGGAGTTGTCGATCCTGGCGATCCTCGCCGTTGTGGGCGCCCTCATGGTGCTTGCCGGCATCCTCGTGGCGCGCTCCATCACGCGGCCCGTCAACCGCGCGATGACGAGCCTGGCCGAGGCGGCCGACCAGGTCGTCTCGGCGTCGGGCCAGGTGTCCTCGGCGAGCCAGTCTCTGGCGGAGGGGGCCTCGGAGCAGGCCGCCTCGATCGAGGAGACCTCCTCGTCGCTCGAGGAACAACGCCTCGACGGCCGACAAGCTCATGAAGGACTCCAAGCTCATGGTGGAGAAGGCCAACGGCTCCATGACGGAGCTGACCCAGTCCATGGAGGACATCTCGAAGGCCAGCGACGAGACCTCGAAGATCATCAAGACCATCGACGAGATCGCCTTCCAGACCAACCTGCTGGCGCTCAACGCGGCGGTGGAAGCGGCGCGGGCCGGCGAGGCGGGGGCGGGCTTTGCCGTGGTGGCCAACGAGGTGCGCAACCTCGCGATGCGGGCGGCCGAGGCGGCCAAGAACACCTCGGTGCTCATCGAGGGGACGGTGAAGAAGGTCCGGGAGGGCTCGGAGCTGGTGGAGCGCACGGGCGGGGCCTTCGCGGAGGTTTCCCGGAGCGCGGCGAAGGTGGCGGACCTGGTGGCGGAGATCGCGGCGGCCTCCTCGGAGCAGGCCCAGGGGATCGACCAGATCAACAAGGCCGTGGCGGAGATGGACAAGGT
>JALOPC010000016.1 GCA_025454095.1 Syntrophales bacterium
ACGCTCTTCGTCCGCACCTCCGACGAGGAGATCGCCCACTGGGACCGCAAGCGCATCGTCGACGCCCTCATGCTGGAGACCGACGTCGACGCCGGCACGGCCGAGGCGATCAGCCTCGACGTGGAGAGGCAGATCATGGCCTCGGGCCTCACGCACCTCACGGCCCCGCTGATCCGCGAACTCGTCGACGCAAAGCTCATGGAGCGCGGCCTCGAACAGGCCCGGAGCATGCACACCCGGCTGGGCTTCCCGCTGTACGACGTCAGCCAGCTCATCCTCCACCAGAACAAGGAAAACGCCAACCTGCCCCACGGCCCCGAGGCCTCCAACCTCATCCTCGCCGAGGGCATCAAGAAAGAGTACGCCCTGCACGGCGTCTTCTCCCACGAGGTGGGGGACGCCCATGTGCGGGGGGACATCCACCTGCACGACCTGGGCTACGTCGACAGGCCCTACAGTTCGAGCCAGACCCTGGAGTTCGTCAAGAAGTTCGGCATCTCGCTGCCCAACACCTTCTCGGCCTCGAAACCGGCCAGGCACGCCGAGGTCCTCCTGGCGCACATGGTGCGCTACAGCGCCGTCCTGCAGGGGTACTTCTCGGGCACGGTCGGCTGGGACGCGGTGAACGTCTTTTTCGCCCCGTACCTGGAAACCCTCCCGGACCGGGAGATCGAGCAGATCGCCCAGATGCTCGTCTTCGAGTTTTCCCAGTTGGCCGTCTCGCGCGGCGGGCAGGCCATTTTCACCGAGATCGGCATCTGCTGGGAGATCCCCCGGCACCTGCGGGACGTGCCCGCCATCGGGCCCGGGGGGGAGTTCACGGGCAGGACGTACGGGGACTACGAAAAGGCCTCCCAGCGATTTGCCCGGGCCCTGTTCGAGATCTACCGGGACGGGGACGCCCTGGGGAGCCCCTTTTTCTTCCCGAAGCCCCTGCTGAGAATCACGGAGGACTTTTTCGAGACGCCCGGCCACGAGGAGTTTCTCCGGCACGTCTGCGATGCGGCCGTCGAGAAGGGAAACCCCCATTTTCTCTTCGACCGCAACGGGACGCACAAGATCCTGCGCTGCTGCCTTCTCGACTTCACGGGCGATGCCCGGGCCCGTGAAGACGCCCGCAGGCCCTGGCAGATGCGCTACGCCTCGATCCAGAACGTGACCCTCAACCTTCCCCGGCTCGGGTACCTCGCGGGGGGCGACGACACGCACCTCTTCGCCCTGATCTCCGAGCGCATGGAGCTTGTCGCCAGGGCCCACGCCCAGAAGCGGCAGTTCATCGAGCGGCTCATGGCGTTAGGCGACGGCGGCCCCCTGGCCCTGCTGTCCATGGACTTCGAGGGCTCGGCCTACCTGCGGCTCGAGAGCGCCACCCATCTCATCGGCATGGTGGGCCTCAACGAGCTCGTCCAGGCGCATCGGGGGGCGCAGCTCCACGAGAACGAGAAAGCGCTCCAGTTCGGGCTCAAGGTCCTCGGCCACATCCGGAAGGCGGCGGCCGGGCTCGGACGGAAGCACGACCTGCGGTTCATCCTCGAGCAGAGCCCCGCCGAAAGCACCGCATACCGCTTCGCGCGGCTCGATCTGAAGTACCACTCCCCCCGGTCGGGGCGATTCGTCCGGGGCGATGTCTCCCGGGGCGAGCTCTACTACACCAACTCGACGCAGCTCAACATCGCGGCGCAAACAGCGCCTCTCGACCGCGTCCGAAGCGAGGGAATCTTTCACCCCCTCATCGAAGGCAACGCCATTACCTCGGTCTGGCTCGGGGCATCCAGGCCGCCGGCCGAGTCGATGGCGCGGTTCGTCGAGACGGTGTTCCGGGAAACCTCGAGCAGCCAGCTCGTCTTCTCGCCCGAATTCACCGTCTGTCCCGCCTGCCGGCAGACGGCCCGCGGCCTGATGCCGGTCTGCCCCCGATGCGGCTCCACCCGCGTCGAGGGGGTCAGCCGCGTAGGCGGCTACCTGACGCACACCTCCCGCCTGAACCGGGGGAAAATCGCCGAGCTGCGGGACACGCACCGTACCGAATCCCTTCAGTGACACCCATTCCCTTCGTCTGACCATATTCCCTTTCGTGTGCCCTTATGTTTACGAAGTTAGGAAGTTAAGAAGATAGGAAGCTGGGGGAAGAAAGGGAAATTTCTCCTATTATCTTCCCGGGTTTCCTTGACATCGGCGGGACCGATGCCTACATTTCAGATCAAGAACGCCGGACGCTCCGGCGGTCGATGATAAAATCCCTCTTAAATCAGAGACATACGCTTTTCCCCTCCCGCGGGGGGGGCATGACGAGAAGCGCGGTTTGCCGCAAGGGGCCCCGGATGGAGAACATCGACGACATCATCAAGAGAATTTTTCGGGAGAGCATCCAGATCAAGGAGGTCTTCCTTCGGGACAACCTCGACAGGATCACGCGGGTCGTCGACGTGATCACGGAAGCCCTGAAGAAAGGCAACAAGATCCTCCTGTTCGGAAACGGCGGCAGCGCAGCCGATGCGCAGCACATCGCCGGGGAGTTCGTGAACCGCTTCCTGATCGAGCGGCCGCCCCTGCCGGCCATTGCGCTGACGACGGACACGTCGGTGCTCACGAGCATCGGCAACGACTACGACTTCGCGGAGGTGTTCTCCAAGCAGATCCGGGCCCTGGGCCAGGAAGGGGACATCGCCTGGGGGTTCAGCACCAGCGGCGGCTCCGTCAACGTCATCCGCGCCCTCGAGGCGGCCAAGAAGATGGGACTCGTCACGATCGGGTTCACGGGTCGCGACGGCGGCACGGTGGGAATGATTTCGGACTATCACCTCAACGTGCCCTCCAACGTCACGCCCCGCGTGCAGGAGGTGCACATCGTCGTTTCCCACGCGATCTGCGAACTGGTGGACTGGCGGCTCTTCCAGCGGCCGGATCACCGATAGCCATCAACATTAATGCCGGACCGATACGATATGGGAAGCAAATCGAAGAACAAAAAGGACCATGAGGCCGCGCAGGCGGAAGCGCACGAGGCAAAGCCCGTCGAGGCGGGGGCGGAGGCAAAAGCGCCCGAGGCCGTAGCGGGGGAGGATCTCCGGGCTCGGCTGGAGGCCAGGGACAAAGAGGCCGCGGAAAACTACGACCGGTACCTGCGGGCCGCGGCGGATCTGGACAATTACCGCAAGCGGGCGGCCCGGGACAAGGAAGACGCGATCAAGTACGGCAACGAGAAACTGATCAAGGACATCCTTCCCATCCTGGACAGCCTGGACCGGGCGCTCCACCAGGCCTCCGATCTGTCGGCGCGCAGCAACTTCGAGGCCTTCCAGCAGGGTCTCGAACTCATTCACACGCAGATCCTGGGCTGCCTGGAGCGGCACGGGGTGGTGAAGATAGCGGCCAAGGGCGAGGAATTCGACCCGGACAAGCACCAGGCCCTCCTGCAGGTGGAAACGCCGGAGATGGAGAGCAACCGGGTCGTCGACGAATACGAGAGTGGGTACACGCTTCACGGGAGGCTGCTGAGGCCTTCCAAGGTATCCGTTTCGAAAAACGTTTCACAGGACACCGAGGGGCAGTAACCCAGCACTTCGAGCAGTACAGGAGGTTTGAGCATCATGGGAAAAGTGATCGGAATCGATTTGGGCACGACGAACTCCTGCGTGGCCATCATGGAAGGCGGTGACCCCATCGTCATCGCGAACCAGGAAGGAAACCGGACCACGCCGTCGATGGTGGCTTTCACCGACAAGGGGGAGAGGCTCGTGGGCCAGTCCGCCAAGCGGCAGGCCGTCACGAACCCCGAGAACACCGTCTACGCTATCAAGCGGCTCATCGGGCGGAAGTTCACGTCCCGGGAAGTCCAGTACGACAAGGGGATCGTTGCCTACAAGATCACCGAGGCCCCCAACGGCGATGCCCAGGTCACCATCCGGGACCGCAGCTACAGCCCGGCGGAGATCTCGGCCTTCATCCTCATGAAGATGAAGCAGACCGCAGAAGATTACCTGGGCGAGAAGGTGACCGATGCCGTCATCACCGTCCCTGCCTACTTCGACGACTCGCAGCGCCAGGCCACGAAGGACGCCGGCAAGGTGGCCGGCCTCAACGTCCTTCGCATCATCAACGAGCCGACGGCGGCCTCGCTGGCCTACGGCCTCGACAAGAAGAAGGACGAGAAGATCGCCGTCTTCGACCTCGGCGGCGGCACCTTCGACATCTCCATCCTGGAGCTCGGCGAGGGCGTCTTCGAAGTGAAGTCCACCAACGGCGACACCCACCTGGGCGGCGAGGACTTCGACCAGCGCCTGATGGATTACGTCTGCGACGAGTTCAACAAGGAGCAGGGCATCAACCTGCGCAAGGACCGCATGGCCCTGCAGCGCATCAAGGAAGCCGCCGAAAAGGCCAAGATGGAACTCTCGACGGCCATGGAGACGGACATCAACCTGCCCTTCATCACGGCCGATGCCGCCGGCCCGAAACACCTCCTGATGAAGCTCACCCGGGCCAAGCTCGAGGCGCTGGTGGAGGAACTGATCCAGAAGATCGTGCCCCCCTGCCAGACTGCCCTGAAGGACGCCGGGCTCTCCCCGAAGGACATCGACGAGGTGATCCTCGTGGGCGGCATGACGCGCATGCCCCGTGTCCAGCAGAAGGTCCGCGAGATTTTCGGGAAGGAGCCCCACCGGGGCGTCAACCCCGACGAGGTCGTGGCCGTGGGCGCCGCCATCCAGGCCGGCGTGCTGGCCGGCGAGGTGAAGGACGTGCTGCTGCTGGATGTCACGCCCCTTTCCCTGGGGATCGAGACGCTGGGCGGCGTGCACACGAAGCTCATCGAGAAAAACACGACGATCCCGACCCGCAAGAGCCAGATCTTCTCCACGGCAGCCGACAATCAGCCCGCCGTGAGCATCCACGTGCTCCAGGGGGAGCGGGCCATGGCCGGGGACAACAAGACCCTCGGGCGTTTCGAGCTCGTGGGGATCCCGCCGGCCCCGCGCGGGGTACCGCAGGTCGAGGTTACGTTCGACATCGATGCCAACGGCATCGTCCACGTCTCCGCCAAGGATCTGGGCACCGGCAAGGAGCAGAGCATCCGCATCACCGCATCGAGCGGTCTCTCCAAGGAGGAGATCGACAAGCTCGTGCGCGAAGCCGAGTCCCACGTGGAGGACGACAAGCGGAAGAAGGACCTCATCGAGGCCCGCAACCAGGCCGATTCCCTCGTCTACCAGATCGAGAAGAACATCAAGGATTTCGGCGACAAGATCGATGCCTCGGAAAAGGCGAAGATCGAAGAGCATGTAGCCAAGGTCAAGAAGGCCATGGAGGGCGACGACGCCGGGGCCATCCGCAGCGCCCAGGAAGAGCTTGCCCGGGCCTCCCACAAGCTCGCCGAAGCCATGTACGCCAAGACGGCGGGCCAGCAGCCCGGGGCGGGTCCCGGCGCGGGCCCCGAAGCCGGGCCCAAGCCCGGAGGCGGCAAGAAGGACGAGAACGTCGTCGACGCCGAGTTCGAAGAGAACAAGTAGCGGGTTATGATTCGAAAAGCCCGGCGCTCCTTGCGGGTGCCGGGCTTTTTTTCGGCGTGCCCCGGGCTGCCCACGGGTTGAAATCTCACCGCAAATGGGTATATAGAAAGCGGATGATGATTCGAAAACCCCTCCAGCTTTTTTCTCTTGTCCTGGCGATCCTGCTTCTCGCTGCGGGGAATCTCGCGGCGGCCGACGAGCGCATCGCCGTCGGGGCCCTGCTGCCGCTGACGGGAAAGCAGGCGGCGCTGGGGAACCGGACCCTCGACGGGATCATCGCGGGTCTGGGGCTTTTCGACGGAAAGAGGCCGGTGGCGGCCGTGCTGCGCGTCGAGAACTACGGCGGCAGTCCGGCAGACGCGGCCCGGGCCGTGGAAAAGCTTGCCGCAGAACCCGGGCTGATGGCCATCCTCGGCCCGCCTGAGACCGATGCGGCGCGCGAGGCCGCCAGGGCAGCGCAAGCGGTTCAGGTCCCCCTGCTCGTCCTGGGGCCCGTCGACCTGCCCGAGGGCTCCCGGGACTTCGTGTTCAGCGAGCTTCGCTCCGACCAGAGGGAAGCCGTAACCCTGGCCTCTTACGCCGTCAAGGACCTCGGCCTGTCCCGGATCGCGGTCTTTTACCCCGATAACGCCTACGGAACAGCCATGATGAACGCCTTCCGGGCGGAAGTTCAGCGCCTGGGCGGCAAGCTGCGCCGCGTTCAATCCTACAGGGCGGACCAGACCGACTTCTCCGTCGAGATCCGAAAGCTGGCGGCATTCAGGAACCCGAGGCCGCAGGCAAAAAAGAAAGGGGCCGAGGCGGCAAAGCCTTTCCCGCCGCCGACACTCGATTTCGAGGCGCTCTACATCCCGGATGCCTTCCCGCGGCTGAGGATGATCCTGCCCCAGCTTGCCTTCCATGACGTCCGGGGTGTCCAGCTTCTCGGCACGTCGCTCTGGTACTCCCCCGAGGGGATCCGCAGGGACGCCGACTTCTTCGAAGGCGCCGTCCTGACGGCGCCCTTCTTTGCCGAAAGCGACAAGCCGGCGGTGAGGGATTTCGCGGACACCATTTTCGGGGCCACGGGACGGGAACCGGATTACCGCGAGGCGCTGGCCTTTGACACGGCCCGAATGCTCGGGGAGACTCTCCGGGACCGAAGCGTCACGGACCGCAGGACGCTGCGCGACCGCCTCAGGAAGATCGAGGCGTTCGAGGGCGTGACCGGCTGGGTGAGCGTTTCAAAGACGGGGGAGATGCAGCGGAGGTCGTTCATCCTGAAGGTGGAAGGAAAGAACATCGTTGATGTAACCCCGGCATACTGAAACAAGGGTTTCGGGTATCGGGTCTAGGGTATCGGGAAGGGAAAATACGGGAAAACAAACATGCGATTTTTGCTGACCAACGATGACGGGATTTATGCGCGCGGATTGAGCGCGCTGTACCAGGAGCTGTCCAAAGACGCCGACTGCCTCGTCGTGGCCCCCGAGGTGGAGCAGAGCGCCGTGGGGCACGCCATCACGATCGCAAGGCCCCTCATGGTCCGGCCCGCCCGGAAAAACGGCCAGTTCATGGGCTGGGCCGTTACCGGGACACCCGCGGACTGCGTCAAAATCGGCCTCCGGGAACTTTCGGACAAGCCCGTGGATCTTGTCGTCTCGGGCATCAACCTCGGGGCCAACGTGGGCATCAACGTCCTGTACTCGGGAACCGTTTCCGCCGCGACGGAAGGCGCGATCCTGGGGGTCCCCTCCATCGCGGTCTCGCTGGGCACTCACAGCCGGGATGCGGACTTCGGCTTCGCGGCCCGCTTCGCCCGGAAGGCGGCCCGGTTCATGCTCGAGCACAACCCGAACCGCCACATCCCCCTGAACGTGAACGTCCCCGCCGTCCCGGAGAAGGACATCAAGGGGGTCGTCGTGACCCGCCAGGGGCAGGCCCGGCTCATGGAGCAGTTCGAGCGGCGAACCGACCCCAGGGAGAACGTCTACTACTGGCTTGCGGGGGAGACGCAGGTCACCGACACGGAGGACAACGGGACGGACTTCCTGGCCCTGCGCAACGGCATGATTTCCATCACGCCGATCTACTACGACCTGACGCGCTACGACGTGATGGAGGAACTGAGGGGAACGATCGGGAAGCTTGCGCCGTAGCGATTCGTTAGCGGCTAGTACAAAAGCAAAGAAAATCCCCCATGAATCCCCCTTTGATAAAGAGGGATTCATGGGGGATTTTTATCGGGTCAGCAGCACCGGGATGCGGCTCTTGCGCACGACGTGGGAGGTGGTGCTCCCGAGCAGGAGTTCCTTGAAGCGGCTGTGCCCGTGGGTCCCCATCAGCATCAGCTCAACGGCCCCCTCGTCGATGAACTTGAGGATCTCCTTTTCCTCTTTCCCCCCGAGAACGATGATGTCCTTGTCGATGACATAATCGTCCAGGGCGGCTTCCACCTTCGCGCTCAGGTCGGCCGAGAGCCCGGCCTGGTCCGTCACGATGAGCACCGTGAGCGGCCAGCGGGCCTTGTCGGAGAGTTCGGCGGCGATCTTCAGGGCGCGCTCGGCGGGCGGGCTGCCGTCGTAGGCAATCCCCATGCTCTCGATCTCGATAAACTTGACCGGCGTCACCAGGACGGGCTTGCCGGACTTCCGCACCACCGCCTCGGCCGTGGAGCCCAGCAGCACGCTGTGGCTCAGGGGATAGTGCTCGCCCCGCTGGGCCAGGAGGATGAGATCGGCGGCCTGCCCCTCGCGGATGATCTCCTCGTCGATGATCCCCGTGACCTTCTTCACCTCGGGCCTGAGGCCCTGCGTTTCGCAACGATTGCGGAACTCGCGCAGGAGGTTGTCGGCGCGAACCTCGAGCGTCTTTTCGATGACGGAGAAAAATTCGGGACCGGGGCAGAGGCCTGCCGCGCTGCCGATGTCGTTGAGGACGGGCCCCTGGAGAACCTTGATGTCGATCACGTGGAGACCCGTGAGGCGGGCATCGAGCCTTTGGGCAATGTAGATCCCGTATTCGAGGGCCGTCCGGCTGTAGTCGGACCCGTCAGTCGGGATGAGGATGTCCCGGAACATCAGTCCTCCTCCTCTTCGTCCTCATCCGGTTCGGCAGCCTTTGCCCTGGCGGTGACGTCGTCGGCCTTCTTCTCGAAATCGGCCAACTTCTTGAGCATCCGGTCGAACTCGTTTTCGTCGAGGTCCTCGTCGCCCTGCCCGATGGTCAGCGCCGCGGCCGAACCGGCTGCCAGCATCGTGTGGGCGCCGACGGTTTTCCCGCCCTTGAAGGTGGCCTGCTCCAGAACCCGGCCGTCCCGGTCAAAGGCGGCATAGGGGCCCTCCCGCTTCTCGCCGCGGAAGGTCCCCTTCTCGCGGACCTGGCCGTTTTTGTAGTAGGAGACGTACTCCCCTTCGAACTTGCCGTCGAGGAAGGTCTCCTTCTCCTTGAGCTGCCCGTTGCGGTAGTAGAGGAAATACTCCCCCTCGAGCCGGCCGTCCTTGTTGTAGAACTCCTTCTCCCGGAGCTGCCCCGTCTCGTAATAGGACGTGTACTCGCCGACGATCTTGTCCTTCTCGAAGGTGCACTTCTCCCGGACCTTGCCGTCGCGATAGTAGGATGTCGCCTCCCCGAGCCGTTGCCCGTCCTTGAAGGACATCGTCACGAGGAGTTGACCGTTCTCGTAGTAGGACTCGTAGGTCCCGTTGAGCTTTCCCTTGAGGTAGGTGCGCCTCTCCCGGAGTTGCCCCTTGTGGTAATGGGAGAGGTGTTCCCCGTCCTTGCGTTTCGGGGCAAAGAGATCCCAGTTCATGCGATGGCGTCCGTCAGGTGAAAGTGACCCGTTACGGGAATCGGGCAGGGTCTACGGGAAATCCCGGTCCTACAGACCCAGTTCCTTGCGTATCTGCTCGACGGGGAAAAAGATGGCGTCCTGGCCCTTGAGACCCCTGCGCAGGGCCCGTTCGTTCTGGTTTTCGAATTCCTTCAGCAGATCGATCAGCCGGCGTTTCCCCTCGGGGGTCTTGACGGCCTCCCGCGGGGTAATGTTGCCGATGGCGGAGATCTTCTCGTCGATCCAGTTGTCGAACGGCCGTGATGTCGTCTCGCGGCCGATCGAAGCTCCTTCCGGGGATCCCGGGGCCCTTTCCGCCGCGGCCGGCTCAGCCTGCTTGTCGACGCTCTTGTGGACGGTTGTCCGGTAGGTGATGGCCTCCCCGAACATCCTGTCCAGGATGGCGCGAAGGGTTTCGGCACGTTTTGCCGACGTGCACTGGACGACAAGCGAATCCCGCTTCAGGAACAGGACGCCCGGTGCGCTCTGGAGAGACCCTTTCGCCCCCTCCCGCTGAAGCCAGTAGAAGCGGAGCACTTTGGCCGGCAGGGTGGTGCCGGGTTTGCGCGGCTCCGAGGCCGCGAAAACGGGCGACCGCTCGATGGTATGGAGAAACGCGTCGTAATCGTCCACCCGGTACAGAAGGCTCGTGAGGGTGGATTTGTCCGCCTCGGGGTCCGCAGGCGTCTCGGGCCGCTCGACGTTGCGAACGGCATTCTCGACGAGGGCGCAGATCTCCGCCGAGGCGCGTTTCAGGTAATCGCGGAAATTGCGGTAGTTCTCCCTCTCCTCGTTGTAGATCTCGAGCAGGTTGAGCTCGATGAACCGCCGGAGCTTCTGGGGGATGACGGTGATGGGCATGCCCCCGAGGAGTTGATAGCCGCGGATCTCGATGAGGCCGCCGTAGAGAAGATCCCACTTGCAGAGCGTCTTGGCGGCCGACGCGTCGACGAGGTTGAATACCCGATCGGCAAAGATGTCCCGGACCTCCACCCCTTTCCCGGGGTCGATCCGCTGGACTTCGTAGATGCTCAGCACGGAGCGGGAATAACTCTGCAGGATATCCCGTTCCATCGCGGAGAGCTGGTTCTTCCGACGATCCAGGTACAGTTCCGGGAACGTCTTGTCGTATTCGTCGGTGACAAAATACAGAGAGTACCAGGAGAGGAACCGGGAAAACTCCTCCTCGCTCTGGAAATTGTCGTAGAGCTCGTCTTCGTCTTCACCGTATACGCCTCGCCCCTCGAAGTACTCATAGAGGGCGAGTTCATACTCCTCGTAAAACCGGTCGGAATTGGAAAAGCGGGTGAGCCTGTAGTGAAGATCGGAAATGATCCTCCGGCAACGGGCAAGATCGAAGTCGATGACCTGGGCTACCCGGTTTTCGGACGAGCCGCCCTGCCCGGCGGAAGAACCTCCGCGATCAACCGTTGACATGTTTGAATGACCTCCTGTCGCAATCGAACGCAAAGCCCAAGCGCCGAAGCCTCTCATTCAAAGCGCTTCGGAAAATCCAGCCCCGGGCTTCACATCCCGATATGACAGACCCCCTTTCGTATTGGTTTCATATCATGGATGGGTGAAGATTATCGCATTTCGTATGGACTGTCGAGAAAAAAAAGATGCGCCATTTCCTGTTACATAACAAGATGTTGGGCAATAAAAAATGAGGGCTTTTGCCCTCCTTCCTGCCTGGCCGTGCCGGTCTCCTGTCGTCCCCCCTTGCCCGTTGGGCCGCCCGGCATCGTCACCTTCAATTCATTTCCTATGACAGGACCGTGTGGGTTACGGAAAGCAGGAGGCTTCCCACGAGAAACAGCCAGAATAACCAGTACATCGCCTTTCGTTTCACCTGTGCATCCTCGATTCCGACGCCTGCGGACGGGCCCGTTGCCGGGTCCGCGGTCAGGGGTTTTGCCAGCTCTTTTTCATAGATCGGACAGCCGGGGCGAACCTTGAGGGCGACGGGCCGTGTGCAATCCCCGGGGATGCCGGCGAAACGGGCGACTACTTGGTCGCCTCGATGAACAGGAGCGGGGGAACGCTCAGAACGGCAAACCCGATCCTGACGGAGGGAAACAGCTCGCGCACCGGCACCCGGAGGTGCCCGGGGGGCTGGTAGAAGGTCTGATAGGCCAGGAATTTCCCGCCCTTCCGGAGAATGCGATAGGTATTCCGGAGCAGTTCGGCGCGGGTTGCGGGCGGAAGGAAGGAGAAGGGGATCCCGGAGAGGACACAGTCCGCCTGCCCGGCTCCGGAGCGCCGGGCGATATCGAGAATCTTGCCCGCGCAGTCGGTGTAGACCTGGAGCCTCGTGTCCCTGCAGTTTCTCCGCAGGAGATTGGACAGGGCTTCGTTGCGCTCGATCGCCACCAGGCGGGCTTCGGGGCGCATCCGCCGCAGCAGGGCGCGGGTGAAGACCCCGGTGCCCGGCCCGTACTCGATCACGACCCGTACCGATTCCAGATCGATCCGGGAGCAGATTTTTTCCACGGCCAACCGCGACGTGGGCATCACGGACGCGACGTATCGGTCCTGCAGCAGATTGCTCAGATAGACAAAGGCGCTCATGATGGGGCTCCGGGGATGTCGACGGGCCTCGCGACGGGTCGGGGATCTGGCCTTGCAGGGCATTCGGTGGAGCGTTCGATGGAAGCGTCCGGGTGTCGGGGTCGCGGCTTGCCGCGCTCGCTCGAGAAAGGGCTGGTGGTTCTATTTGCCTCGGTAATGCCTGTACTTCATGGCCACCCCCGTCGGGGTGGTGAGGGTCAATTCCCCCCTCGTCACGGCGTACCCCCATGTCAGGGGCGCCCCGCTTTTCATTTGGATCTCGACCTGGTCCTTGTCGAGAACACGGAAGCTGCCGGGGTAGGCCCTTTTCTCCACGGCGCTGAAGAACGTGACCGTGCCGTCGTCGAGGAATTCGATCGTGTCCCCTCCCTGTGCATCGCGCCGCCACTTGCCGAGCAGCATCTCCTTGCCGCGCTGGCGGGCAAGCTCCGCCTCGTCCGGGACGGGCGCTGCCGGGGCCGGTGCCGCGATTTCGCGAGGGGCCGACGGCTCCCGGCTCCTTGCGGCCTCGTCCTGCAGGGTGCCGGCACACCCGATTGCGGCAGGGATCAGGAGCAGGCAGAGCAGTTTTCGTGTTCGGGCTTTTTCCATCGACGTG
>JALOPC010000195.1 GCA_025454095.1 Syntrophales bacterium
GTTCTTCGGCAAGACCTCCGAAAGGGACTTCGAGGCGCTCCGGAACACGATGGTCGCGGAGCAGATTGTCGCCCGCGGCGTCCGGCACGAGGGCGTGCTTCGGGCGATGCGCACGACGCCCCGCCACCTCTTCGTGCCGGAAGACCGCGTGTCGCGGGCCTACGACGATGCGCCGCAGCCCATCGGGCACGGGCAGACCATCTCGCAGCCCTTCATCGTGGCAACCATGACGGAAGCCCTGCAGCCGGGCGGGTCGGGGGCAGTCCTGGAGATCGGGACCGGATCCGGCTACCAGGCCGCCGTCCTTTCCCCCCTGTACCGGAAGGTATGCTCCATGGAAATCGTCCCCGAGCTGGCCGCAACGGCAGCGGCCCGGCTGGCCGGGATGGGGTACCGGAACGTGGAGGTGCGCAGGGGCGACGGGTATTTCGGCTGGCCCGAGCAGGCCCCCTTCGACGCGATCATCGTGACGGCTGCGGCCGGTCACATCCCTCCCCCCCTCATCGCGCAGCTGAAAAACAACGGGCGGATGATCATCCCCGTGGGCAACCCCTACATGGTCCAGCATCTCGTGCTCGTCGAGAAGGACGGAAGGGGTGGGATCACGACACGGAGCCTGATGTCGGTGAGGTTTGTCCCGCTCACGGGGGGACGGTGACGGCATCCGTCAAACCGGGACTTCCAGCTTGAGAAGTTAGGAAGCTTCGCGTTCGATTGCATGCTCGCTGCTCGAAGAACATCGCCCGGAAGGTTCAGTGCAATGGCTGTCCAGCCCCTCGCAACGTGGCGTATCCGGTTCTGTGTCTTCCTCCTTTCGGCGGTGATCCTCTTCTTCGAGATCCTGCTGATGCGGGTCTTTGCCGTCCAGTACTGGCACCACTTCGCCTCCTTCATCATCAGCCTCGCGCTGCTGGGCTTCGGAGCGGGCGGAAGCCTGCTGTACCTGTTGCGCGGGCGGCTGGAGTTCCTTCTCGAGAATCTTCTCTTTTTCCTCCCCCTGGCGCTCTCGCTGTGCCTCTGGGTGACGCTCCTGCTTCTGGAGCTCCTGGTGTTCAACCCCTTTTTGACCTTTCTGCAGGGCGACGGCATCCTGCAGCTCTTCCTCCTCGTTGCGGCGGTCTTCGTTCCCTTCTTTCTCGGGGCGCTTGCGATCGGCGCCTGCTTTTCCGTGGCGGCGGGGGGCGTTTTCCGCCTCTACTTCGTGAACCTCGCCGGGTCGGCCGCGGGGTGCCTGCTTCTCGTCCTGACCTGGTTCCACCTCGAACCGCACGTGCTGCTGCTGTTGCTGTCCCTCCTGGCCGCTTGCGCCTCCGGGGCCGCCGCCCGGGGTCCGCGCCGGACCCTATTCTCGGCCCTGACGATCCTGCTGATGCCGCTGCTCTACGGGTCCGTCTTCCAGGACAGGAGCCTGGAGATGAGTTCCCTCAAGGACCTCGCCCAGGCCCGGCGTGCCGAAGGCGCCGTCACCGAGCACGAGCGCTTCGGTCCCCTGGGGCTCGTCACGGTCCTCTCGGGGCCTTCGTTTCACTATCTGCCGGATCTCAGTCTCAATTGCCCCCACCGGCTTCCGGAGCAGAAGGGACTTTTCATCGACGGCAACACCGTCGGGGCCATCAACCGGTTTTCCGGGGATCCCGGGCAGCTCGGCTTCATGTCCTGGCGGACGGCGTCGCTGGCCTACGAACTGCTGGATGAGCCGCGCGTGCTCATCATCGGGGGCGGAGGCGGCTCGGAGGTCCTCAACGCCCGCCATCACGGCGCGCGGGACATCTCCGTCGTGGAACTCAACGCGGACGTGGTCAGCCTGATGAACGGGCCCTACCGGGATTACGGGGGGGCGGTCTACGGGTCGGGGCCGGTCCGCGTCTTTGCCGAGGAGGGCCGGGGCTTTTTCGACCGGACCGGGGAGAGCTACGATCTCATCCAGATGGTCCTGCTGGACTCCATGGGGGCTGCAACGGCCGGAGTCTACTCGTTGAACGAGAACTACCTGTTCACCGTCGAGTCGTTCGAGAAGGCCCTGCTCCGCCTCTCTCCCGGCGGGATCCTGAGCGTTTCCCAGTGGATGGAGCACCCTCCCCGCTCGGGGATGAAGCTCCTCGCCATGGCCGCCGAGGTCCTGAAGCGGCAAAAACTCGACCCCTCGCAGAGTCTCATGATGATCCGCAGCTGGCAGACGGTCACCCTGCTCGTGAAGAAGGGCCCCTTCGAGCCGGCCGATCTCGACAGGGCTCGCCGGTTCTGCGGCAGCCGGCTCTTCGACCCCTGCTGGCTGCCGGGAATCCGCCCGGAGGAGACGAACCGCTTCAACCGGCTCGACCGGGACCCCTTCCACGATGCGGCGCTTCGACTCTTTGCCGGCGAAGGCCCCGCCCTCTATCGGGAATACCCGTTCGACATCACTCCCGCCACCGACGGCAGGCCCTTTTTCTCCCACTCCTTCAAGATGGGGCACATCGGGCGGATGCTGGGCCCCGGAGGCCGCGATATCCTGCCGTTCATGGACTGGGGTTACCTGTTGGCCTGGGCCTGCTTCATCCTCCTCGTCGCGGCAAGCCTCGTCCTGATCCTTCTGCCGCTCTGCAGATCCCCGGAAGTGCCCGCGCGCGAGACCCTGCCCGTGTTTCTCTTCTTCGGGGCCCTGGGGCTTGCCTACATGTTCCTGGAGATTGCCTTTCTGCAGCAGTTCATCCGCTATCTCCACCACCCGGTATACTCCGCCGCCGTCGTGATCGGCTCCTTTCTTGTTTTCTCCGGGTTGGGAAGCCATCTGGCCTCCCGCGAGGGGTTCTCCGCGAAAGCGGGGATCGACACGGTCGCCACCGTGATCGTCGCGGCGGGCGCAACCGTGTATTACCTCTCCCTCGGCCTCGGGGATGTTCTGCCGCGGGTGGCGCTCCCCGTGAAGATGCTCATCTGCAGCCTCCTGATTGCCCCCCTGGCGATCCCCATGGGAATTCCCTTTCCACTGGGGCTGGCGAGGCTCGCGCAGGGGCGAAAAGCCCTGCTGCCGTGGGCGTGGGGCGTCAACGGGTTCTTTTCCGTCATCGGGGCCTCGGCGGCCGTTCTCCTTGCCGTTTCTTGGGGTTTCGTCGCCGTCATCGGCGCGGCCCTCGCACTCTACATTCTTGCGGCGCTGGTTTTCGCGAAACGGTTCCCGGCGGCCACGCCCCCGGGTTAGGCATAAAAGTTGCTTTGATGTTAACGGGTTGCCTTTATGGAAAGCAAACGATCCACGACGGATGAACGGGCCGGCCAGTTTTTGTCGCGCATTGCGGCTTCGAGGGTTCTCCCCTCGCTGCCCCAGGTGCTTCTCAAGCTGATCGAGGCCTGTCGAAATGAGGAGACGACGATCCGGGAGATCGCGCAGATCGTCAACAGCGATTCCGCCCTCTCGGGCAGGATCCTGGGGATCGTCAATTCCCCGTTCTATCGCCGTGCGGAGAAAATCGTCCGCATCGACGACGCCCTGTTCCACCTGGGACGGGACGCGGTGCGCAGTATCGCCGTCAGCGCATCGATTCATCAGGTCTTTTCGCGGGTCAACGGCCAGTGCCCGTTCAACATGAAGCTCTACTGGCGCCATGCCCTGCTGTGCGCCGTGCTGGCCCGCCGGCTTTCCGAAAAAACAACCTTCAAGGCCCCCGAGCTCTCCTTCCTCTCCGGGATCCTGCACGACGTGGGACGCGTGGTTCTCTGGGTCCATTTCCCGGAGGAGTACGGCAAGGTGCTCTCCGCCGCGGGGAACCGTTCGGAGCTGTTGCTGGAAGGCGAGGTCAGGATGGGGATCACCCACGCCGAGGTGGGGTCGTGGCTGCTCGCCCGCTGGGGCCTCGACGCGTTTACGGCGGACGCGGCGCGGTACCACCACGAACCGCTCGAGCGGATTCACAGCGCCTTTCCGCTCGTCAAGATCGTCTATGCGGCGAACCTGATGGCGGACATGCCCGATTCCGATTTCGCCCGGTACAAGATCATCCGGGAGCTCTTCGGGATCAGCTTCACCGACATTACGGACATGCTGGCCGCCGCACAGGAGGAGGTGCGGGAACTCGCCGAATCGCTGGGGATTCAGATCGACCCCGTCGACCCGCAGCACCAGCCCCTCGACGAAACGGACGAAGAGAAGAAGGATACGCTGACCGGACAGGTCCGGGACGTGGCGCTGCTGCAGGCAGCCCTGCAGGGCCTTACGGAAGCCATCGACCGCGAAGCCATCCACAAGGCGGCCCGGCAGGGGCTCGAGATCCTCTTCGGCACGCCGGCCGTTCTGCTCTTCATCCACGATCGGGACCGCGAACTGCTCGTCCTGCAGGACACGGGCGGCTCCAGGCTTCCCCCGGGGCAGGAATTGACCATCCCCATGGGCCGCAACGAGTCGCTTCCCGTGCAGGCCCTGACCCGGAAGGCCATCCTGGGAACCCTGGAGCGCCGCGACCGGGGAGCCCTGACGATCATGGACGAAATGCTCATCCACCTGCTCGGCGGCGAGGAGATCCTGTGCCTGCCCCTGGTGACCCAGAAGGAGAGGGTGGGCATGTTCGTGATCGGGGCGGAGCGGGCCACCATCCAATCGCTCGAGGCCGAGTCGAAACTGCTGACCCTCTACGGCGACCAGGTGGCTGTGGCCCTGAGGCTCGACCAGATGCGAAGGGCCCAGTCCCGGCTCTACCAGGCGGGGCGCCTTGCCGCCTCGTCGGCCCTGGCGCGCAAGGTCGCCCACGAGGTGAACAACCCGCTGAGCATCATCAAGAACTATCTCAAAATTCTCGGCATGAAGCTCGGGGTCGACAACGTGGCGCAGGACGAACTGCGGATCGTCAACGAGGAGATCGACCGCGTCGCGCTCATCATCCGCCAGCTCACCGACCTGACCGCCGAGAAGGAGCGGGTGCGCCAGGCGGTGGACATCAACGGGCTCATCCGGGATCTGGCCGTCATCATCGAAAAATCCTTCTCGGCGGCAAGCCGGATCCGCTTCCACCTCGATCTCGACCCGGCGCTGCCGGGGCTCGTCACGGACCGCAACGGCATGAAGCAGGTCCTCATCAACCTCCTGAAGAACGCGATCGAGGCCATGAGGCAGGGCGGCAACCTCTTCGTGCGGACAAAGTTCCTCGTTTCGAAAGACCTGGAGGAAATGGCCGGAAAGCCCAACGGCAAGGCGGAACAAACCCTGGAGATCTCCGTGCGGGACGACGGCCCCGGGATCCCCGAGTCGGTCAGACAGCGGCTCTTCGAGCCCTACGTGACGACGAAAGGGGAGGGCCACTCGGGGCTCGGCCTCTCCGTCGTCCACAGCATCGTGAAGGACCTGGGCGGAACGGTCCAGTGCGAGAGCGCGGAGGGCAGGGGAACGTCCTTCGTAATGCGCTTCCCCCTGAACGGGTCCGTGAAAAAAGCATGAATCGGAGCAGACCATGACGGGAACACCCAGAATTCTGGTTGTAGACGACGAGATCCGGATGTGCGAGAGCGTCCGGATTCTTCTCGGGGAGAGAAACTACCGCATCGAGACGTGCCCTTCGGCGAGGGACGCCGTCGCCTGGCTGGAGAACAACCGGTGCGACCTGATGCTCCTCGATCTCATGATGCCGGAGATGGACGGGTTCGATCTGCTGGACTTCGTCAAGGACCGGTATCCCGACGTGACGGTCATCATGATGACGGGCCACGCCTCCATCGAGTCCGCCGTGGAAGCCCTGAAGCGCGGCGCTCATGACTACCTCGGAAAGCCCTTCGAGCACGACGAGCTCGTCAAGCGCGTGGAGAACGCCCTCGACCAGAAACGGCTGAGGACGGAACGCGACATCTTCCGGAACCGGCTCGCGGTCACGGAGGAGAGGTACCGCCACCTCGTGCACCACTCCCCCGACATCATTTTCACCCTCGGGGCGAAGGGCGAGTTCCTGTTCGTCAACGACACCGTCGAGGGCCTCCTGGGCTACGAGAGCGCCTCCCTGAGGGGAAAGGCGTTTTCCACCATCGTCCACGAGGAGGATCTCGACAAGGTGCGGGCCTTCTTCGAGGCCGCCGCGAAGGGCAGGCCCCTGTCGGACTGCATGGAGGTGAGGCTGCGCTGCCGCACCAAGCCGGCCGCGGGGGAAGGCATCTGCATTGTGGAGCTGCGGGCCGCGGCCATGGAGGAGTTCTCCGAGGAGAGCGGCGGCAAGATCCGCGGCATCTACGGGATCGCCCGGGACATCACCGAGCGCAAGCGCTCCGAGGAGGAAAAGAAACTCCTCGAAGCCCAGCTGCGCCAGGCCCAGAAGATGGAGGCCATCGGCACCCTGGCGGGCGGGATCGCCCACGACTTCAACAACCTCCTCATGGCCATCCAGGGAAACGCCTCGCTGATGCTCTTCGATCTGAGCCAGAAGCACGAGCACTACGAGCGGCTGCGCAACATCGAGAAGCTCGTCGACAGCGGCTCCCGCCTCACGGCCCAGCTGCTGGGCTACGCCCGCAAGGGCCGCTACGAGGTGAGGCCCATCAATCTCAACCAGACCGTGCAGGACGCCTGCGAGACCTTCAACCGGACGAGGAAGGAGATCCGGGTCCAGATGCAGCTCGAGAAGAACCTCGCGCCCATCGAGGCCGATGCCGGGCAGGTCGAGCAGGTCCTGATGAACCTCCTCGTGAACGCCGCGGACGCCATGCGCGGCGGCGGGACGGTCACCATCCGGACGGCCAACGCGACCCACGAGCACATGAAGGGGAAGCTCTACAACCCCAAGCCCGGGAAATACGTCCTGCTGTCGGTCAGCGACACGGGCATCGGGATGGACGAGAAGACGAAGGAACGGATCTTCGAGCCCTTCTTCACGACCAAGGAGATGGGCCGGGGAACGGGCCTGGGGCTTGCGTCGACCTACGGGATCATCAAGGGACACGGCGGCTTCATCGACGTGGAATCCCAGCCCGGCCAGGGCGCGACTTTTTCGATCTACCTGCCGGCCTCGTCCAAGAAGATCTCCAAACCCCACCGCGGCCACGAGGGGATCGTCCGGGGACAGGGAACGGTACTCCTGATCGACGACGAGGACATGGTGCTCGAGATCGGGCGGGCCCTGCTCGAAACGATGGGCTACCAGGTCGTGACCGCGAAGGACGGCGAAGAGGCCATCAAGCTCTACGAGCACGAAGGCAGCGGAATCGACCTCGTTCTGCTGGACGTGGTCATGCCGGGCCTGGGAGGCGGGGAGGTCTTCGACCGCCTGAAGAGCATGAACCCGGACATGAAGTGCCTGCTGCTCTCCGGGTACAGCATCGACGGCGAGGCCACGGAAATCATCCAGCGGGGCTGCGACGGCGACCTGTCCAAGAGCATCCGCGAGATTCTGCACCACCCGTGATGCCGGGCGAACATGGGGTCTCGGGTATCGGGAAGGAAGGAGCATTCTTCCTTCAACCCCTATACCCGAGACCCTTGTCTCACATCTTTCTTTTTCCCCCGAAATATACTATGCATGCTGAGGCGATGCCCCGCCCCGGTTATGGGGCAATTCCGCGCCCGGATGTGACCCGTGACCGACGACGGATTGAACCGGCAAATCGAGAAACTGGCCGAGCTGATCGCCGGTGCGAGCCGGATCGTGGTCTTCACCGGGGCCGGGGTGAGCACCGAGTCGGGCATCCCGGACTTCCGCAGCCCCGGCGG
>JALOPC010000196.1 GCA_025454095.1 Syntrophales bacterium
ATGGCTGACACATTCAAGGCACTGGTGCTGCGGCAGGAGGGCGACAAGGTCCGAAACGCCATCGAGGAGCTGCAGATCGGCGATCTGCCCGAGGGCGACGTTCTCGTGGCCGTCGAGTATTCCTCGCTGAACTACAAGGATGCCATGGCCGTAACCGGCGCCGGGAAGATCGTGCGCGAGTACCCCATGGTGCCGGGTATCGACCTGGCGGGCACCGTCCTGGAGTCGAAATCCCCCTTCTACAAGGCGGGCGACAAGGTCGTTCTCACGGGCTGGAGCGTCGGCGAACGGTACTGGGGGGGCTACACCCAGAGGGCGCGCGTCAACTCCAACTGGCTCGTCCCGCTCCCCGAGGGGCTGGACACGCACCATGCCATGGCCATCGGAACGGCCGGCTTCACGGCCATGCTCTGCGTCATGACGCTCGAAGAGGCCGGGATCAAGCCGGGAAGCGGCGCGATCCTCGTCACGGGCGCCGCCGGCGGCGTGGGCAGCGTGGCCGTGGCGGTCCTGTCGGGGATGGGGTACCGGGTCGCCGCGCTGACGGCGCCCGGCCAGGAGGACACGCACGAATACCTGCAGGACCTGGGGGCCACGGACTTCGTCTCCGGGCCGGAGTGGGCCGAGACGCCCCGACCGCTCGAGACCCAGCGTTGGGCCGGTGCGATCGACACGGTGGGGGGCAATGTCCTCGCGCGGGTGCTGGCCGAGATGAACTACGGCGGCTGCGTGGCCAACTGCGGCCTTGCCGGCAGCACCAAGCTGCCGACGACGGTCATGCCCTTCATCCTGCGGGCCGTGAGCCTCCGCGGGGTGGACTCCGTAATGTGCCCGCTCCCGCGCCGCAAGGCAGCCTGGTCCAGGCTGGTGCGGGATTTGCCGGCGGAGAAGCTCGAGAAGATCACCCCCGGCATCATCTCTCTTGCCGACGTTCCGAGGTACGCAACGGAACTCCTGGCCGGGAACGTCCGCGGCCGCATCGTGGTGGGCGTGCGGGCATGAGACGGGGTCCAGGGGTCAGGGTACCGGGTCCAGGGTGGAGAAACGAAAAGATCGGGAGGAGACTCCCGATCCTCTTTTTTGGATAACGCCAAGACATTCCCATGCAAGAATACACGATGGCGACGGCCCTGATCATCTTTTCCGGCGCCCTGCTGCAGGGACTGGCGGGGTTCGGAGGGGCTCTCGTCTCGATGCCCTTCGTGCTCCTCTACGCCGAACCCGTGTGGGCCGCGCCCGTCGTCGTCCTGTGCTACACGATCAACCGCATCCCGGCCCTGTTGGTCCTGCGGAAGAACCTCATGTGGGACCACTCCCTGCTGCTGCTGGCCGCCGCCGTGCCCGGCGCGTTTCTGGGCACGTCCCTGCTGAAGAGCACGGACCCCGGGATCATCATGAAGATCCTGGGAACGATCCTGGTCCTCTTTTCCGCCTACAAGATCGTCTCGCCCGGCCTGAAACGGCGCCTTTCCAGGGCCTGGGCGCTTCCCACGGGCTTTCTCAGCGGGATCCTGGGCGGGGCCTTCGGGACCGACGGGCCGCCGGTCGTCGTGTACGCGGCCCTGCAGCCCTGGACCAAGGAGCAGGTCGTGGGCATGCTCCAGAGTTTCTTTCTGTTTGCCAACTTCGTCATTGTCGCGAGCTACGGCTGGCACGGCCTGCTCACCCCTTCGGTGCTTCAGGTCTCCCTCGTCGCCGTTCCGTTCGCCATTGCGGGGATTTTCCTGGGGCTGAGGATCAACCGCGGGATCGGGCAGCGCCGCTTCGAGACGATTCTCGCGGTGCTGATCGGCGTCATGGGCTGTATTCTCTGGCTGCGGTGAGCACGCCCGGGTCCAGGGCGAGAAAAACAGGATCGGGCGAAAGTTCCCGGATCCTTTTCTTTTGGTGCGCCAGCGGCCTCAAGCCCGGGCAGCGTCACGGCAGTCCGGTGACGAATCGCTTCACCGGCACGGCCCATCCGCTCGTCACGATGCGCAGGCGCGTCCCGTCCCCTTCCGGGCGGAGGGTTGCCGTGACGTGGCCCGCGCCGCCCCGGAAGATCCATCGCCCGGGGCACTCCTCCGTCTCTGCGAGGCCGAGGCCGCCTTTCCCGAAAAAATCCTTCAGGCGCTCCCCCAACGCCGCCGGCTCCAGGGGGGTCCGGACCTCCAGGGAGAGGACCTGGATCTTTTCGACGATCTCGTTGAATGCGCAGGGAGGTCCCTTCATGGCATCTCCGGGCGAGTTTTCTCGTACTTTATACGTAGCGCGTTCTGCGGTCCACAGGGAATTTGCAACGTCCCACAAAAGGTCTTGACAAAAAAAGGACCCGGAGCAAAATAGCCCCAAACGGCCGGCCGTCCCGGCGCCGGGACGCCGCACAAGGAGAGGTACCCATGCGATTCTGGAAACCGGTTTGGCTCGTCATTCTTTTGGGGACCCTGCTTACGGGTTGCGCTTCCATGCACGCGGCGGACGTGCAGAAGGCCCGCGAGAGCGACAAGCTCACTGTCGGGACGGTGCAGCGCGAGATCCGCGTGGGCATGTCGGGCGCCCAGGTGGTGGAAGCCCTCGGCTCCCCGAACGTCGTCACCACGGACGAGAAGGGTCGGGAGGTCTGGGTCTACGACCGGATCTCGACGGAAAACGTCTACTCGTCGAGCTCGGCCCTGATCCTCGGCATTCTCACCGGCGGCTCCGGCGGGGGAGGGGGCCTGGCCGGGACGAGCTCGGGCGCCAGTTCCTCGACGCAGAAGTCCCTCACGGTGATCGTCAAGTTCGACGAGCAGAAGAAGGTTCGCGATTTCGCCTACCGGTCTTCTACGTTTTGATTCCTATGAGGCTGCCTTTTCGCTTCGGGTGCGCCGCCCTGGCGGCCCTGCTGCTGATGACGGGGTGTTACGCCGTCACGCTCGACAGGGACCTGAACCTGACGCCGGAGATGTTTGCCCAGCGGCAGGTACAGACGCGGCGCTTCGACACGACGGACGAGAAGAAGATCCTCACGACCTGTGCGGCACTGCTGCAGGACACGGGGTTTACCATCGACGAATCCGATACGCAGCTCGGTCTCCTGATCGCTTCCAAGGAGCGCGACGCAAGCGACCCGGTTCAATGGGCCGTCTTCCTGACCGCCGGCATCTTCCTGGGCGTGCCCATCCCGCCCGACAAGGACCAGGTCATGAAGGCCTTCGTCACGACCCGGCCCGCAGGCACCGAGGGCAGGCAGGTCGCCGTCCGCGTGGTCTTTGAGCGAACCGTGTTCGACACGGAGCAGCGCCTCAAGAAGATAGAGCCCTTGAACGACCCGAACCTGTACCGGGGCTTTTTCGAAAAACTCTCGAAAGCATTGTTCCTGGAGGCCCATGAATTTTGACAGACTGAAACGGACGCTTCACCTGCTGATCCCGCTGATGTTCCTGGTCACGGCCTGTGCGACGACCCAGGACCACCTGCTCGACATGAACACGAGCCAGGTCCAGCTCCGCAGCATCCAGTCGCGCGCCTTCGATACGACGGACAAGGAAAAGACGATGCGGGCCATCATCGCCACCCTGCAGGACCTGGGCTTCATGCTCGACCGGGCCGACTACACCCTCGGTGTCGTCACGGCCAGCAAGGCGCGGGCCGACTCGGTGCAGATGCAGGCCTATGCCAGCCTGAGAATCACCGTGACGGTCCGGCCGAGGGGAGAGAAGCAGCTCCTGGTGCGGGCCAGCGCCGAATATCTGCGGAGCCCCGTCACGGACGCCAAGCCCTATCAGAATTTCTTCAACTCCCTGGAGAAGGCGATGTTTTTGGAAGCCCACCAGGTCGACTGAGAGTGAAAAAACTTCCCAGCTTCTGAACTTCCATCTTTTCCGGGCCGGTGGGCAAGAACGCAAAAAGGGCAGAGCCGAATTCCGGCCCCGCCCTTTTATTATCAGATCGGTTGCCGGGCTGGACGCCCGGCCTGTCCCCCCTGGTCCCTACCCCCTCGTCCCTGGTCCTTTCTTCTTCTTCCCATTCTTCCCCTTCTGCAGCCTGGCCTTGAGCGAGGCGCCGATGAAGGCCGCAAAGAGCGGGTGGGGCCTGCGGGGCTTGGACTTGAACTCGGGGTGGAACTGGCATCCCAAGAACCAGGGGTGATCGGGCACCTCCACGATTTCCACG
>JALOPC010000017.1 GCA_025454095.1 Syntrophales bacterium
TGGAGACAGGGGCCGTTCCCGTGGTCGGCGATATCGACGAGACCCTCAATCTCGACCCCGACAGCATCGAAATGCGTCTCTCCCCGTATACGAAGGCGGTCGTCCCGGTGCACATGTGCGGGGCGCCTTCCCGCATCGACCGGATCGTGGAGGTCGCGAAAAAGCACAACCTGCTGGTTCTCGAGGACAACGCCCAGAGCGCCGGCGGGAGCCTCCGGGGGAAGAAGCTGGGCACCTTCGGCGATGCCGGGATCCTCAGCTTCGACTACTACAAGACCATGACGACGGGCGAGGGCGGCATGGTGGTGACGAGCAGCAAGGAGCTCTACGACCGCGCCGACTGGTACCACGACCACGGCCACGACCACAACCCCAACGTGACAAGGGCCATGGAGGGCCGGTTCATTTTGGGCTTCAACTACCGCATGAACGAGCTCCAGGGGGCCCTGGGGCTTGCCCAACTGCGCAAGCTCGACACGATCATCGCCGAGCAGCGGAAAAACAAGGCCGCCGTGAAAGGCGCCCTCAGCGGGGTGCCGGGCATCCGGTTCCGCGCCATCCCCGACCCGGACGGCGACACGGCCACGTTCATCGCCTTCAGCCTCCCCTCGGCGGCGTCGACGAAGGCGTTCCAGAAGGCCATGTCGGAAAGCGGCGTCGACTTCGTGTACTTCTTCGAGAATTTCTGGCACTACCTGCCCAACTGGGAGCACTTCATCGCCAAGTGCACGGCCTGCACCGCCAGGTACCCCTTCGCGGACCCGTCCTACAAGGGGAAGGCCGCCTACGGCCGCGAGCTCTACCCGAAGGCCGAGGAGATCCTGTCGAGGACGCTCTTCATGGCCATCCCCGTGAAGATGCCCGCCGGGCGTGTCGAGCAGATCGCCGACGCGGCGCAGAAAGCCTCTAAGGCGCTTTAACGCGAAGGAGCAACAGGCATGTACATCGTCACCGGCGGGGCCGGGTTCATCGGCAATGCGTTCGTCTGGAAGCTCAACCGGGAGGGGATCGACGACATCCTGATCGTCGACTCGCTCGGGAGCTCCGAGAAGTGGAAGAACCTCGTGAAGCGGCGTTACGCCGACTTCATCCACAAGGACGCCTTCTACGAGATGCTCTGCGAGGGCAAACTCCCCTTCAAGGCCAAGGCCGTCATCCACATGGGGGCCTGCTCCTCGACGACGGAGCGCGACGCCGACTACCTCATGGAGAACAACTTCCACTACAGCTGCGCCCTTGCCCGCTGGGCCGTGGAGAGGAAGATCCCCTTCCTCTACGCCTCGAGCGGCGCGACCTACGGCGACGGCTCCCTGGGCTTCTCCGACGACGACCGGGTCAGCGCGCAGCTCAAGCCCATCAACATGTACGGCTATTCGAAGCAGCTCTTCGACCTCTGGGTGATGCGCAACAGGCTCCTGGGCAAGGTCGTGGGGATCAAGTTTTTCAACGTCTTCGGGCCCAACGAGTACCACAAGGGGGAGATGCAGAGCGTCGTCCGCAAGTCCTTCTTCCAGATCCGGGACACCGGCAGGGTGAGGCTGTTCAAGTCCCACCGCGCAGGCTTCGGCCACGGCGAGCAGATCCGGGACTTCGTGTACGTGAAGGACTGCGTCGAGGTCATGTGGTGGTTCCTGCAGAACCCGAAGGCCCGGGGCATCTTCAACCTCGGCACGGGCAAGGCCCGCTCGTGGAACGACCTGGTGACGGCCGTGTTCAAGGCCTCGGGCGTGAAGCCCAAAATCGAGTACATCGACATGCCCGCCGAGATCCGCGACCAGTACCAGTACGTGACGGAGGCGAAGATGGACAAGCTGCGCAAGGCCGGCTGCCCCGTGAAGTGCCGGTCGCTGGAGGATGCGATTGCGGATTATGTGAAGGAGCATCTGCAGAAAAACGATCCTTATCTGTAGCCGTCGGTCACCGGCAGACAGCTCTGAGCAGGATTCTTCCTGCGAATAGACGGTTTTGGACCGCTCTCACGCTCGCAACGCGGCAGACGCAACATCTCGCCCTTCGGGCTCAAACAGTTTGCGCTGCGGACGCTTCGCTTCGCGAAGAGCGGAACCCCAAAACGCGCCTAACTTCGCTATCCAGAATCCTGCCCATTCGCTTGAAATCGAAAAGAGCAACATCGGTAGGGTTAAGGGAATATGAAGGTTGTCGTCGTCATCCCGTCGCGGTATCAGTCTTCGAGGTTCATGGGGAAGCCGCTGGCCGAGGTCCTCGGCAAGCCCATGATCCAGCACGTCTACGAACGGGTATTGAAATCCAAGACGGCCTCGATGGCCGCCGTGGCCACCGATGACAGGCGGATTTTCGAGGCCGTGGAGAAGTTCGGCGGGCGGGTCATCCTGACCTCTCCGGATCACCCCTCGGGGACTGACCGGATCGCCGAGGCGGTGGAAACGCTGGGCGTGGCCGACACGGACATCGTCGTCAACATCCAGGGCGACCAGCCCACCTTCGAGCCCTCCCAGATCGACGAGGTCGTGCAGCCGCTCCTCGAGGATGCGACGGTGGATTTCTCGACGCTGATCTACCGGATCCGCCGGGACGAGGAGATCACCGACCCCAACGCCGTCAAGGTCGCCTTCGACAGGGACCACTTCGCCCTGTACTTCTCGCGATCGACGATCCCCTTCGTGCGCGATCGGGGGAAGAGGGCCGACTACTGGAAGCACCACGGCATCTACGCCTACCGGAAATCCTTCCTGATTGCCTTCACCAAGCTCCCCCAGGGGACCCTGGAGAAGCTCGAGGCCCTGGAGCAGCTCCGGGCGCTTGAGCACGGATACCGGATCAAGGTGGTGGAGACGGAGTTCGACTCCATCGAAGTGGACACCCCGGCGGACCTCGAGCGCGTCAAGGCACTCTTGGCCGCGAAGCCCTGAGGGTTCATGAAGATCATCGATTCCCACATGCACTGCGGAATCCAGAATTCGGACCAGCCCGTCGAGCTGATCCGGGCCTATCTGGACCGGGCAGGCATCCAGGGGGCCTGCCTCTATCCCCCCGTGGAGGACATCTACGACCGATACGACTATCACTTCGAGGACAATGCCCGCTGGGTCGCCTGCCGGCAGATGGCCAACGAGTACCTCCTCGAGATCCAGCAGCGGGATCCCGGCATCCACGCGTACTACTTCGTCTGGAACGATTTCCGAAAGGGCGAGCTGAAGAAGGGCTACCGGGGGATCAAGTGGCACCGCCACGAACACGAGCCGGTCTACCACTATGACGACCCGGCCTGCGAGGCGTTCCTGGAAGAGATCTACCGGCTGCGGCTTCCCGTCGTCCTGGAGGAGTCCTTCCGGAACACCCTGGCCTTTATCGAGCGGGTGGCCGGGCGCACCCCGATCATCATCCCGCATCTCGGGGGGCTCAACGGCGGGTTCGACGCGCTCTTCGACGAGGGCGTATGGGACGGCGAAACGGTTTATGCCGACACGGCCCTCGCGTCGACCCGGGAGATGCAGATCTTCCTGAAACGCTACGGCAGCCGCAAGCTGCTCTTCGGCAGCGACTTCCCCTTCGGCATTCCCTCGAGCGAGCTTTCGAGGGTCCGGGGCCTGGGGCTGAAAGACGGGGATTTCGAGAACGTCGTGAGCGGCAATGTCCTGCGGCTGATCCAACAGAAAGCCTGAACAGCGGGAAGGGTAAAAGGGCATGAAGATCCTCGACGGACTCTACGGGTTCATCTGGCAGAGCGCGAGCGAGAACAACTGCAACAGCTTCTTCATCGACGGATCGAAGAAGATCCTCATCGACCCGGGCCACCGCCACCTCTTTCAGCATGTCCGCAGAGGCCTGGAGCGGGTCGGCCTCGCCCCGGAGCGGATCGACGCCGTCCTGGTCACCCACGGGCACCCCGACCACCTCGAAACGGCGGGTTCCTTCGGCCCTTCCGCCCGGTGGGCGATGAGCCGCATCGACTACGATTTCGTCCTGCAGTACCTGGGCTCGCGCACGGAAATTCCCCCGCCCGCCTTTTTTCTCCAGGAAGGCGATCTGGCGATCGGGGACACGGCCCTGCAGGTGCTCCTGACGCCGGGCCATTCCCCGGGGTCGGTCTGCCTGTACTGGCCGCAAAAGAAGGTGCTCTTCACGGGGGACGTGGTCTTCAGCCAGAGCATCGGCAGGACGGACCTGCCCGGCGGGTCGGGCAAGCAGCTCAAGGAGAGCATTGCGAGGCTGGCGGAACTCGACGCGGACATCCTCTGCCCGGGTCACGGGGACGTGGTGACCGGGCGCGAGAACGTGAAAAAGAATTTCAAGATGATCAGGGATTTCTGGTTCAACTATTTATGACCCCGAGGAAGCGCTTCGTGCAGGCAGCCTGGATCTGTTCCTGGTGCGCCTTCCACTGCGGGTCCGCTTCCGGGTTGGGCACCACGGCCGAACCGGCGATTCCCGCCGATTCCAGCTCCCCCCGCTGCCGCTCCACCAGGGCGGTCTTCTTCGCATAAAACTCGGCCTGGCAGGACTGAAGGGTTTCCTGCAGCAGCGTTTCGGGCGTTCCGGCCAGCTCGTTGACGATCCGGAAGAGCCGCTCGTTGTCCGATGCAGGGTCGACGTGCGCCGCCAGGGCGGTTTTCAGGGTGCCCAGGGCTTCCGCCGCGCGGCCGATTTTCTTTTCCCTCTCCAGTTCGTCCTTGACGTCGTCGAGGGTGAGGCTGTAATCCAGGAGCCGCTGGATGAGGCCCCGGAGGTGCGTTTCACGTTCCTTGCGGTGCCAGGCCTCGCGCTCCTCCGCACTTGCGGAGAGGTTTTTCGTACGCTCCATGATGAGATCGATGGTGCTCTTGATTTCCGCCATGGTCCTTCTCCGAATTTCTTCCCTTCATCCCTTCCAGGGTTCGTTCTTTTCAGCGGGCCCGAAGAATAATCCCTCCAGGGTCAATTGTCCACGAAAAAGAGGGGCCGCAGGCTACGTGCGCAGGATGTCCACGGGCTCGAACTGGGTGGCTTTTTTCGACGGGTAGATGCCCGCCAGGACCCCCACGAGGACGGAGGCGCCGAAGGCGATGGCGAGGCCGGTGAGGGAAAGCGTGAAGGGGTATTTCAGCACGCCCAGCAGGATGACGCTGATCAGGGCCCCCGAGAAGACGCCGATCATGCCGCCCGCAAGCGAGATGATGGACGACTCGATGAGGAACTGCAGCACGATGTCGCGTTTGCGCGACCCGACGGCGCGGCGGATCCCGATCTCGAGCTTTCTCTCGTTGACGATGAGGATCATGATCGAGAGGATGCCGAGGCCGCCGATGATGAAGGATATCGCCGCCGCGATCCGCCCGAGGACCGTGATGAGATCCATGGCCTGCGCTTTCAGGGCCATGACGTCCTTCATGTCGATGACGGCGAAATCGTCGTTCTGCCCCGGCCCGATCTTGTGGCGCTTGCGCAGCAGGGTCTCCATGTCGGTCTTGGTTGCGGAAACCAGGTCGTCGCGGGTGACCTGGACGAAGATGTTGCTGACATTGGTTTTGTTGACGAGGACCTTCAGATAGGTCTGCAGGGGGATGAAGATCTGGTTGTCCTGGTCGGCCCCGGAGACGTCCGACCCCTTTTCCTCCATGATGCCGATCACCTGGAAGGGCACGCGCCAGATCAGGATGTACTTCCCGATCGGGTCCTCATCGCCGAAGAGTTTCTCCACGACGGTGCGCCCCAGGACGGCCACCTTGTTTCGGTCGAGGTTGTCCTGGTCGGCGATGAAGCTTCCTTCCCGGGCGCGGAAGTTCCGGATGTCCTGGAAGTTCGGTTCCACCCCGCCGACGAGAATTCCTTTTAACGAGATGTTTCCGTAACGGACGGGAAAGGTCTTGTACCCCGCGGCGGACAGGTCGGCGACGGCGGGAATGGACTCCCGGATCGCGCGGGCATCCTCCGGGGTGAGGTTTGTTGCCTGGCTCATCAGGGGCGTGCCCGCCCCCACGCGGCGCACGATGCCGCTGCGGACAATGAGGAGGTTCTTGCCGAGGCTGTCGATCTCCTGCTCGGTCTTGACGGCAAGCGACCCGGAGAGATTGGAGACGATGATCAGGGAGAAGGTGCCGAAAAAGACGCCCAGCACGGCAAGCGAGGTGCGCCACTTGAACTGCACCAGGGATCGCCGCGCAATTTTCAGGTTGAGCAGGATACGCCTCAGATCCATCGATTACGTCCGTATCGCCTCGATCGGTTTCAGGTTTGCCGCCTGCCGTGCCGGGTGCAGGCCGAATCCGATCCCGACAGCCCAGGACAGCACGAGGCCGATCACGAATGCCTTCCAGGAGAAGTACACGGGAAACTCGGCCACGTACGTGAGCAGCTGCGCCGAGACCACGCCGAGGAGGAACCCCACGACGCCCCCGGCGGAGGTGATCATCACGGCCTCCGTGAGAAACTGCGCCAGGATGTCTTTCTTGCGGGCGCCCACGGAGCGGCGGATCCCGATTTCCTTGACCCGCTCTTTCACGGACAGCAGGAACAGGTTTGCCAGGACGAACCCGGCAACGATGAGGGAGATCACGCCGACCACCCCGATAAAGACCACGAGGGAGCCCGTGAGGGCCACGAGGAACTTGACGATGTCCTTGGACGTAAAGATCCGGAAATCGTCGGGCTGCCCGTCGGGGATCCGGTGGCGGTAACGCAGAAGCCGCTTGAGCTCTTCAACGCGGCCGTCGATGTTTTCGAGGTCGGTGAAGCGCAGGCGCATGGCATTGACGTAGCGCTGCTCGTTCAGGAGCTTCTTCATCACCGTCGTGTAGGGCATGATGATCCGGTTGTCGAGACTTCCGCCCCCCGGCGAGGTGCCTCGTTCGGAGAGCACGCCTACGATCTGGACGGGCAGGTTGCGGATCTGGACGAACTTGCCCACGGGGCTCTGCTCGCCGAAGAGTTCCCGGGCCGTTTCCTGCCCGATGATCCCCACGTTGGCGTAGCGCCGGATGTCGTCCTCGGTGAAGTCGGAGCCCTCCACGACGGGCCATGTCCAGGCGATGCTGTAATCGCTCGAGGAGCCCACGATCTGGCTCTGGTACCGGTTGCCCTTGTAGGAAACGGTGGCGGTTCCCACCCACGACGAGGGGGTGACGACATAGGCCGTGGGGAAGGCCTGGCGTATGGCCTCCACGTCGTCCAGGGTAATCGTTTTTTCCCGCTGGCCGATGGCGCGGGACTCCTCGCTTCCGCCCATGAGCATGACGGAGTCGGGGCCGAAGCTGGCGACGATGTCGAAGGCTTTCTTGTAGGCGCCCTCCGTGGCGGCGACGATGATCGTGATGGCCGAGATCCCGAGGGCGACGCTCACGAGGCAGAAGAAGGTCCTGAGCTTGAAAGCCTTGACCGCCTCGTAGGACTGGATGAGAAGCAGGGAGAAGCGTTCCATCTATTCCTTGATGATCCCGTCGCGGATGTGAATGACCCGCCGGGCGTAGGCGGCGATGTCGGCGTCGTGGGTGATGACGACGACGGTCTTCCCGCGCTCGTTGGTGCGGGTCAGGACGCCCATGATTTCCTCGGCGGTGCGGCTGTCGAGCTGCCCCGTGGGCTCGTCGGCCAGCAGGAGCTCCGGGTCGTTGATGAGAGCCCTGCAGATGGCGACGCGCTGCTGCTCGCCGCCCGAGAGCTGGGTGGGGCGGAACTTCATGCGCTCCTCGAGGCCCACGAGCGTGAGCAGCTCCACGGCGCGCTCGCGGACGCGATCCTTCTTTTTCTCGCGGTAGAGGGTCGGCACGAGGACGTTTTCCAGGACCGTGGCGTAGGGAAGAAGGTAGAAGCTCTGGAAGACGAAGCCGATGTGCTCGTTGCGCAGCTCCGAGAGCTCGTCGTCGTTGAGCTGCATCACGTCGCGGCCGGCGAGGAGGAAGCGGCCCGAGGTCGGCACATCGAGGCAGCCCATGAGGTTCATCAGGGTGGACTTCCCGGACCCGGAGGTACCCATGATGGCCGTGAATTCGCCCTGCTCGATCCGGAGGTTGACGCCTTTGAGGACGTGGAGGTCCTGGTCGCCCACGTGAAAGCTCTTGGTGATGTTTTCCATGAGGCAGACGGGGTCGGACATTACTTCATCGCCCCCTTCTGCGGGGCCTGCTGGGCGTCGGTCGAAACGGGCAGGATGATCTTCGTGGCCAGCAGATCGCCCTCGGCGGCGCCGGAGAGGATCTCCGTCTTGTCCTCGCCGCGGATCCCGATTTTGACGTTGAGCTTTTCGACCTTGTTTTTTCCCGTGACCTTGTAGACGACCTGCCTGCCGCGCTCGAACTTGACGGCGGCGTTGGGCGCCGTGAGGATGTCTTTCTTCTCCTCCGTGATGATCCGCACGTGAGTCGTCATCTCCGGCTTGAGATACGCGGCCTCATCCGGGGAGATCTTCATCGTGGAGAGATAGTACACGATGTTCTCCTTGACGACGGGCTGGGGGTAGATTTTCTCGATCTTTCCCGTGAACGTCTTGGCCGGGAAGGTGTCGACGTAGAATTCCACGTCCTGGCCCACCGCGGCCTTCCCGATGTCCGTTTCGTCGACGTAGATCCACATCTCGAGCCTCGTGGGGTCCAGCACGGTCACGAGGTTGGCGACCTGGAGTCCCGCGACGATGGTTTCGCCCTCCTGGGCCGTCACGTCGGAGACGACCCCGTTAATGGGGGCGTAGATTTTCGTGTAGGTCATCCGGACTTCCTGCTGGCGCAGGCGCGCCTGGATCTCCTCGAGGTTGGATTTCGCAATCGTGAGCTGTGTCTTGTGCTCGTCCTGGAGCCGCTGCAGGACGGCCTCGGCGGCCGTGAACTGGCTTTCGGCCTTGTCCACGGCGTCCTTCGTCGTGTACTCGCGCTTCAGCAGCTCGCGCTCCCGCTCCACGTTGACCTTGGCGTAATCGTAGTTGGCGCGGGCCTCCCGGACCCTCTCGGGGTACGTCTTCTCGACCTGGGAGAGCGTGTTTTGCGCGGACACGAGCGCCGCCTGCTGCTGGCCGATCTGCTGCCGGATCTCGCGATCGTCGACCAGGGCGATCAGTTCGCCCGCCTTGACGCGGTCTCCCACCTTGACCTTCATCTGCTGGATTCGGCCCGTCGTCTGGGCGCCGATCTTGACCACTGCCCCGACCTGGGACTTGATGATGCCCGTCTCCACGAGGACCCCGCGGATGCTTCCTTTCTCGACCTTTCCCGTGTCGAGAACCTGCAGGGCCGGTTTGGCGAAAAAGACCCGGTAGAGCAGAAGCGCGGCGAGCAGGAGCAGGACGGCGGCGGCTGCGGCAAGGGCGATTTTTTTCTTCCCGGAAAGCGCTTTGAGCGAAGAGAGGTTCATAGGCAGATGCGTCCGTTCTGAATGTTGTTGGGGACCTAGCGGGTCCGGGTGTCAGCGGATTGTCCCGGGGTATCCTGCAGGGCGTCGAGCCGTTCAATGCCGGATACCCTCTCCAGGAGAGCCTTCGCGAGATACAGGTTGAGCTTCGCCTGGACATCCTGCTCCCGTGCCTGGGCCAGAAGGGTCTCGGCAAACACGACGGACAGGATGTCCCCCTTGCCGACCTTGTATTCGCCGAAGGCCTGGTCGTAATTCTGCAGGGCCTGCTTGAGCTGCTCCTCGGCGACGTTGACATTGCGCGACGCGGTGACGAAATCCTCGTAGCTCTTGCGGAGCTCGAGGCGAAGCGAGCGCTCCGTTTCCTTGAGGGTTTTCGCCGCCGTCAGGGTGTCGATCGAGGCGGCTTTCCGTCGGTAGAATTTCCCCAGCTCAAAGAGGTTCCAGGTGGCCAGCAGCGAAGCGGATCGGTCCTCGTAGGGGTTCCCGTAGATGGACGCGGACGTCGAGGCGGGGTTGCTGGTGTCCGTCCGGGAATAGCTCAGGTTGCCCGACACGACGGGAAGGAAATCGCCCGTGGAGATCCCTTCGGCGCTCTGCGCTCGCTTGACTGCCAGTTCGGCCTGAAGGATCTCGGGCCGTCGCAGCAGGGCCTGCTCCAGGAGCTTTTCATCCGGCAGGGCCAGCTCGAAGGCGAGGGCTCCCTGCAGGTCGGCGGCGTCTGTAACCGGTGTGCCGATGAGGGAGCTCAGCTCGGAGAGGCTTTTCTGGAGGCTTCCCTCGGCCTGGACGAGATTGAAACGGGCCTGTTCGAGGCGCACGGAGACCTGCAGGACGTCGGAGAGCTTCGCCACGCCGAACTGTCGCCGCCCTTCGGCCACCTCGTAATTTTTGCGGGCGTTCTCGAGCTGGATCTTCCTCTGCTGCAAGATGCCGCGGTTCGCCACGGTCGTGTAGAACGAGGACTTCACGCTGAACTCGAGGTCCAGAAGGCTCCTGCGGAGGCCCTCCTGTTCCGTGTTGAAGGCGTAGCGGGAGAGGTCGCGGTTGTATCCTCGCTTGTAATCGAACAGCTTGAGCGAGGCGGTGACATCGAAATTGTTGGTAGAGGAATCGTAGCCGGCGATGTCGCGCCGGATCGCGGTGCCCGCGGCGTCGACACTGGGAACGTAGGCCCCGTAAGAGGCCTTGTAGAGGGCCTCCGAGGATTGAACCCGGGCCGCCTGCGCCTGGTAGGCAGGAAGATTCGACTTGGCGAGCGACAGGGCCTCGTCGAGCGTGAGGGCCGGAGAGAATACGGGAGCCATCACGGCGATCTGGACAAAGACGAGCGACAGGGGGAAAAAAATCTTTTCAACCAGCCTGCGGCAGAACATAATACTCCCTCTGTGAGCGGGGGCACGTCCTTCAGGCCCCGCAGCCGAGCGGGGTCGGGACGCGCCATCCTGTTTGGTTTTGTCGATGCCGGGCATATCCTCCCGAAGGTCGAGGCCCTTCACCGGGGGGGCGATCCGAAGCGTTGCACGCCCTCGGCACGGCCGTAACGTAGCCAATGTATGTAGTTTCACATCCTCTGCGCAAGCAGATTTTCACACTGGACCCGCCCGAGCAAACCGGACAGATCAAAAGCATAATGCATGCCGAGAGGCGTTATGCAAGTAAGTACACGATATATAAAGAGAAAATTGCCGGCCGGGAGAGGCTGCCCAGTACGGCTGTGGCTAAAAGGATACTATTTATCCGCAAAAACGAAGGAGCTGGATAAATAGTATCCAGCGAATGCGCCACATCGGATCCTGGCCTTTCGGGGTGCATGATTTCCTGAGTTCTTCACTGGTTCGAACTGTGATATAAAAGCACCAGGCCATTCGATGTCCGCCGGGGTGGAATAGAATCCTGTCCAGGAAGAGCGGTGCGCGGGCGGCAACCCAACAAGGAGGAACCGATGAAGATCATCCATTTTGTCACGGAGAAGAACGAGCCGTTCTACGGGGCTTACAATGCGGCGGAACCGGGAAGGGCCCGCATCATCGAGGGCGATATCCTGGGAAGATTCTCTCTGACGGAGCGGAGCGCCTCCGTCAAAAGGCTCCTGGCGCCGGTCAACCCCCCGAATATTCTCGCCCTGGGGTTCAGCTACGGAAAACATGCCGGGGAAACGGAAAGCCGGGCGCCGGAGAGCCCCGTGCTGTTCATCAAGGGGACAAACAGCCTGCTGGGGCCAGGGGAGACGATTCTGCTTCCGAAAGCGGGACCCGACGAAGTCGATTACGAGGCGGAGCTTGCCGTTGTCATCGGGAAGCGGGCGAAGAACGTTTCCCCGGGGCAAGCGATGGATTTCGTTCTGGGCTACACCTGCGGCAACGACGTGAGCGCCAGGGATTGGCAGATGGTCAAGCAGAAGAAGCAGTGGGCCCGGGGGAAGAGCTTCGATACATTCTGCCCCCTGGGGCCTTATCTCGTGACAAAGGACGAGATTCCGGACCCGAACAATCTGCGGATCCGGTCCATTCTCAACGGCAAGGTGATGCAGGACTCCAACACCTCGGACATGCTCTTCAGCGTGGCACAGATCGTAAGCGATCTGAGCTGCTCCATGACGCTCCTGCCGGGCACGGTCATTATGACGGGAACCCCGGAGGGAGTGGGCTTTGTGCGCAAGCCGCCGGTGTTCCTGAGGCACGGTGATGTCATCACAATCGACATCGAGAGGCTGGGGGAACTGACGAACCCCGTGGAACGCGAACCGTAAACAGGCCGGTGTCACGCCGGCCCCCCGGATGCACCGGGCCCCGGGGTGCATGAACTTGTGGAAAATCCGTGCGCCCTGTGTTATGGAAAGTGGGGGGCTGCCACGCGATAACCCCCTTTTTTTCATTGTGAATTTGCAGAGCGTCAGGGTAGCCCAAGGGGGCGAGACGGTCGGAACATACAGGAGGTCGAGATGAGTGACGGTGCGAGCGAGCGAAAGCATTTTTTTGTGATCCTCGTCGTCTGCCTGGTAGGGTTTTTCAT
>JALOPC010000197.1 GCA_025454095.1 Syntrophales bacterium
CTCGTCACGGTGTCGCAGAACATCAGCCTCGAGGATTCGAAGAAGCTCCTCCACAAGCACCGCATCGAGAAGCTGCTCGTCGTCGACGACGACTTCAACCTCAAGGGCCTCATCACGATTAAGGACATCGAGAAGATCCAGAAGTACCCCAATGCCTGCAAGGACCAGCTCGGCCGCCTGCGGGTCGGCGGCGCCGTGGGCATCACGGACCGCGAGGCTCGGGTCCAGGCCCTTCTGGCGGCGGGATGCGACGTGATCTGCATCGACACGTCCCACGGCCACTCCAAGGGCGTCCTCGACGCGGTGAGGGACACAAAGACGAACTTCCCCCACTGCGAGGTCATCGCCGGCAATGTGGCCACCTTCGAGGGGGCCGAGGCCCTCATCAAGGCAGGCGTCGACGCCGTCAAGATCGGCGTGGGGCCGGGCTCCATCTGCACCACCCGCATCGTCGCCGGGATCGGCGTGCCCCAGATGACGGCCATCATGGATTGCGCGAAGGCTTCCGCGAAATACGGGGTGCCCATCATCGCCGACGGCGGGATCAAGTACTCCGGCGACATCACGAAGGCCCTCGGGGCGGGGGCGCACTGCGTCATGATCGGGGGGCTCTTCGCCGGCACCGAGGAGAGCCCCGGCGAGACGGTCCTCTTCCAGGGCCGCAGCTACAAGGTCTACCGCGGGATGGGTTCGCTCGAGGCCATGAAGGAGGGGAGCCGTGACCGCTACATGCAGGACGACATCGAAAGCGCCCTGAAACTCGTGCCCGAGGGCATCGAGGGCAGGGTGCCCTTCCGCGGTTCGCTCTCGAACAGCATCTACCAGATCATGGGCGGCCTGAAGGCCGGCATGGGGTACGTGGGAAGCCGCAGCATCGAGGAGCTGAGGCAGAAGGCCCGCTTCGTGCGGATCACCCCCTCGGGTCTGCGCGAAAGCCACGTCCACGACGTGATCATCACAAAGGAAGCGCCAAACTACCGCATCGACTGATCGCGGTGAAACGATCTTTCGCCGTGCCAGAAAAGCGGGGAACCCGAACGGCCCCGCTTTTTTCATGCCGCGACGATTGATTTTATGCGGTTCCGTAGTGTATGATGCTCCATGCTGTGCGGAAGTCGGCCCTTTCGTCAATTTACCATTACATCAATAACTTAGGACCTCATGAAGCACGTCGATTTTGTCCATCTCCACCTCCACACCCAGTACAGCCTCCTGGACGGCACCATCCGTCTCGGCGACCTGTTCAAAAAGGCCAAGGAATACAGGATGCCCGCCGTGGCCATCACCGATCACGGCAACATGTACGGCGCCGTCGACTTCTACCAGCAGGCTTACAAGGCGGGGATCAAGCCCATCATCGGCTGCGAGCTCTACGTGGCCCCGAGGAGCCGTTTCGACAAGTCCTCCGAGGGTCCCGGCGAGACGGCGCGCCATCTTATCGTCCTGGTCAAGAACCTCCAGGGCTACCGCAACCTGATGAAGCTGACCTCGACGGGCTTCCTCGAGGGCTTCTACTACCGCCCGCGGATCGACAAGGAACTCCTGGCCTCTCACAGCGAAGGGCTCATCGCCACGAGCGCCTGCCTGCACGGCGAAGTCGCCCACTGGATCCTCAAGGGGGACATGGAAAAGGCCAGGACATCGGCCCGTGAATACCGGGACATCTTCGGCGAGGGCAACTACTACCTGGAAATGATGGAGAACGGCATCCCCGAGCAGACGGTCGTAAACGAAAAACTGATGGAAATTTCGAAGGAATTGTCCATCCCGCTCGTCGCAACCAATGACTGCCACTACCTCGAGCGTGCAGACCACGAGGCCCATGAGGTGCTGCTGTGCATCCAGACGGGGAAGACCATGGAAGACCCCGGGCGCATGAAGTTTGCCACGGACGCCTTCTATCTCAAATCGCCAGACGAGATGAAGCAGCTCTTCTCGTACTGCCCCGAGGCCGTAGCCAACACTCTGGTCATTGCCGAGAAGTGCAACCTCGCCCTCGATTTCAAGCAGGTCTACCTGCCGCATTTCGAGATCGGCCAGGGCAAATCCCTGGACGAGCACCTCCAGGAGATGGCAAAGGCGGGGCTCGAGCGGCTCATGCCGAAGATTATCAAGGACCAGGACCCCGCCCTGAGGCAGAAATACGAAAAGCGACTCGTACGGGAACTCGACATCATCAAGTCCATGGGGTTCGCCGGTTACTTCCTCATCGTCTCGGATTTCATCAACTACGCGAAAAGCCGGGACATTCCCGTCGGACCCGGGCGCGGTTCCGCGGCGGGCAGCCTCGTGGCCTACGCCATCGGGATCACCGAGATCGACCCCATCCGCTACGGCCTGTTCTTCGAGCGCTTCCTGAACCCCGACCGCAAGAGCATGCCCGACATCGACACCGATTTCTGCATGGAGGGGCGTGACGAGGTCATCCGCTACGTCTCGGAGAAGTACGGAACCGACCGGGTTGCGCAGATCATCACCTTCGGGAAGATGCAGGCCAAGGCCGTCATCCGCGACGTAGGCCGGGCCCTCAACATGCCCTACGGGGAAGTGGACCGCATTGCCAAGCTGGTCCCCAATGTCCTCAACATCAGCCTCGAGGAAGCCATCAAGCAGGAGCCCCGGCTCCAGGACGAGCAGAAGAAGAACGAGAAGGTCAGACGGCTTCTGGCCCTGTCTCGCTCCCTGGAGGGCCTCAACCGTCACTCGTCGACCCACGCGGCCGGGGTCGTCATCTCCGACAAGCCGCTCGTCGAACGGGTGCCCCTGTGCAAGAGCCCCAATGAAGACATCGTGACCCAGTTCTCCATGAATGATCTCTCGGCGGCGGGTCTCACCAAGTTCGACTTCCTCGGCCTCAAGACGCTGACGGTGATCCGCGACGCCCTGAAGTTCATCGAGGAGGGAAGGGGGGTCCAGCTGGACATCTCCGACATCCCGCTCGAGGACCGCAAGACCTTCCAGCTGCTCTCCAAGGCGGAGACCGACGGCGTCTTCCAGCTGGAAAGCCGGGGGATGAAGGAGATCCTCGTGGGCCTGAAGCCCGACTGCTTCGAGGACATCATCGCGCTCATCGCCCTGTACCGCCCCGGCCCCCTGAAGAGCGGCATGGTGCAGGAGTTCATCGCGCGCAAGCAGGGAAAGACGAAGAGCACTTACGAGGTCCCCGCTCTCGAGCCCATCCTGAAGGAAACCTACGGGGTCATCCTCTACCAGGAACAGGTCATGCAGATCGCCAGCGCCCTGGCCAGCTACACCATGGGCGAGGCAGACACCTTCCGCAAGGCCATGAGCAAGAAGAACTCCTCGGAGATGGAGAAGGAGAAGCCCAAGTTCATGACGGGGGCACTCAAAAACAGGATCCCCGAGGCCAAGGCCAAGAAGATCTTCGACCAGATGGAGACCTTCGCGGGTTACGGGTTCAACAAGTCCCACAGCGCGGCCTACGCGATGATCTCCTACCAGACGGCCTACCTGAAGGCCCACTACCCCGTGGAATTCATGGCCGCCCTGCTGACCAGCGAAAAGGGGAACCGCGACAAGGTCATCAAGCACATCAGCGTCTGCAAGGAAATGGGGATCAACGTGCTGCCGCCCGACATCAACCAGTCGGCCCTCGACTTCAGCGTCGACGGGGGAAACATTCGCTTCGGGCTGGCGGCCGTTAAAAACGTCGGTGAAAGCGCCATAGAATCCATCATTGAATCGAGGGATAACGAAGGTCCCTTCAAGTCTTTTCTCGATTTTAGCTCGCGCGTTGACCTTCGGAAGATCAACAAGCGGGTCGTGGAAAGCCTCATCAAATGCGGTGCCTTCGATTCGCTGAAATACGGCAGGCGCCAGCTCATGGAGGGATTCGAGCGCGTCATGGAGTTCGGCCAGAGGCTACAGGATCAGAAACTCAGCGACCAGGCAGGGCTTTTCGACGGCCCCGACAGCCAGGATGCCGGGTCTGCACCGTCGGAGAAGGATATTCTTCCCGCATTGGAAGAATGGGATCACGGCGAGGTACTGCTGCATGAAAAGGAGACCCTGGGATTCTACATTACGGGGCACCCCTTGCTGCGTTATGCCGACAGGCTGAAGCTGATTACCGACGCCGACTCGGAA
>JALOPC010000198.1 GCA_025454095.1 Syntrophales bacterium
AGCTTCGAGCACCCCTTCTGGGACACGATCTACGGCAAGTGCCTGGCCTGCGGGACCTGCACCTACATGTGCCCCACGTGCCACTGCTTCGACATCAGCGACGAGATGAAGGGTGACGACGGCGTGCGGATCCGCAACTGGGACTCGTGCATGTTCCCGCTCTTCACGAAGGAGACCTCCGGGCACAACCCCCGCACGAGCCAGAAGCAGCGCTGGCGGCAGCGCCTGATGCACAAGTTCAAGTACTACGTGGACAATTTCGACGCCATCGCCTGCGTGGGCTGCGGGCGCTGCGTGATGTCCTGTCCCGTGAACATCGACATCCGCAAGATCGTCGAGGACATTTCGAAACTCTAGGATCAGAGGAGACCCACCGATGCAGAAGCCGTTACAGCAGATCGTCGCCGCGAACCCCTACGTGCCCATGCCCGTGGAGGTCATCAAGATCATCACGGAGGTGGAGACGAAGGACATCAAGACCTTCCGCCTGGCCTTCGTGAACAAGGAGGACGAGGAGCGCTTCCAATACATCCCCGGGCAGTTCGCCGAGCTCTCCGTGTACGGCAAGGGCGAGTCGCCCATCGGCATCGCCTCCTCGCCAACGCAGAAGGGGTACATCGAGTTCTCCGTCCAGAAGGCCGGTGTCGTGACGTCGGCCCTCCACGAGATGGAAGAGGGGACCCTCATGGGGGTGCGCGGCCCCCTCGGAAACTCCTGGCCCATCGAGTTCCTCGAAGGGAAGAACATCGTCATCGTCGGCGGCGGCTTCGCGTTCACGACCCTGCGTTCGCTGATCAACTACATGATCTTCGAGGAAAACCGCAAGCGCTTCGGGAAGATCACCGTCGTCTACGGCGCCAGGAGCCCCGGGCTGCTGCTGTACAAGGACGAACTGGAGGCCTGGGCCAAGCGCGGCGACATCGACCTCAACGTGACCGTCGACAAGGGCGACGCCACCTGGAAGGGCCGCGAGGGTTTCGTTCCCACGGTCTGCAAGGAGGTCGCCCCGAGCAAGGAGAACGCCGTCACGGTCATCTGCGGCCCCCCGATCATGATCCGCTTCACGCTGCCCGTCTTCTTCGACCTCGGCTTCTCGAAGGAGAACATCATCACCTCCCTCGAGATGCGGATGAAGTGCGGCATCGGCAAGTGCGGCCGCTGCAACGTGGGCAGCAAGTACGTCTGCAAGGACGGTCCCGTCTTCAGCCTGGCGGAGCTTGACAAACTGACGAAAGAATACTAAGCACCACACACAGGGAAGGGATCGGGAGGGAGCCTTCTGGCTCCCTCTTTTTATAGGCGGAAGGGGATTGAAACCCGTCTCGCGAATGAAGGCAAGGAGGATAGAGGCGTTGTACCGGATCACGGAAAGGGTCGTTCTCTCCGAGAACATCGTCAAGACGGTCTTCGAGGCGCCCGACATTGCGAAAAAGCGCAAGGCCGGCCAGTTCGTCATCCTCATGATCGACGACAGGGGGGAGCGCATCCCGCTGACCATCGTCGACTCGGACCCCGTGAAGGGGACGCTGACGATCATCTACCAGGTCGTCGGCAAGACGACGGACCAGCTGGCGCAGCTTCACCCCGGGGATTTCATCCAGCATGTCCTGGGGCCCCTGGGCCACCCCACCGAGATTGACGGCGTCGGCACGGCGGTCTGCGTCGGCGGCGGCGTGGGCATCGGGGTGCTCTACCCCATCGCCAAGGCGCTCAAGGAGAAGGGGACGCGGGTTGTCTCCATCATCGGGGCCCGGACGAAAAAGATGCTCATCCTCGAAGAGGAGTCGCGAAGCGTGAGCGACGAGCTGCACATCACCACCGATGACGGCAGTTACGGCTACCACGGGTTCGTGAGCGACGTGCTGCGCGACCTCATCGCCGCCGGGACGAAGATCGACCGCGTCTTTACGATCGGGCCCGTGCCCATGATGCGGGTCGTCGCCAATGTCACGCGACCCCACGGGATCAAGACGCTCGTGAGCCTCAATCCCATCATGGTGGACGGAACGGGAATGTGCGGGGCCTGCCGGGTCACCGTGGGCGGGAAGACCAAGTTCACCTGTGTGGACGGTCCCGAGTTCGACGGCCACGAGGTGGACTTCGGGCTCCTGATGAGCCGGTTGCAGATGTATTCGGAGCAGGAACAGAAAGCCAGGGATCTTTGCAGGTGCGGAAACCATGACCGATAGGGACAAGACGGAAAAGAAAGAGAAGAAGGAGCGCATCCCCCGGCAGGCCATGCCGGAGCAGGAGCCCCGGGCGCGAGTCACCAATTTTGACGAGGTTCCCCTGGGCTACTCCCCCGAGACGGCCATGCTGGAGGCCAGGCGCTGCATCCAGTGCAAGAAACCGGGCTGCGTGTCGGGATGCCCCGTTGACATTGACATCCCGGGCTTCGTCCAACTCGTGGCGGACGGGGATTTTCTGGGGGCCGCCCGGAAGATCAAGGAGACCAACTGCCTGCCTGCCGTCTGCGGCAGGGTCTGCCCGCAGGAAGACCAGTGCGAAAAGCTCTGCATCCTGGGCAAGAAATGGGATCCCGTCGCGATTGGGCGCCTCGAGCGTTTCGTGGCGGATTTCGAGCGAAAGTCGGGGACGATCGAGATCCCCAAACTCCCCGCGCCGACGGGAAGGCGGATCGCCGTCGTAGGGGCCGGCCCCGCGGGGCTCACGATCGCCGGCGATCTGGTCAAGATGGGCCACGAGGTCACCATTTTCGAGGCCCTGCACAAATCGGGGGGTGTGCTGATCTACGGCATCCCCGAGTTTCGCCTCCCCAAGGGCATCGTCGATGCCGAGGTGGAATACCTGAAGAAAATCGGTGTGAAAATCATCACCGACGCGGCCATCGGCCGGCTCAAGACGATCGACGACCTTTTCGCCGAGGGATACCACGCCGTCTTCCTGGGAGTGGGTGCGGGAGCCCCCGTATTCATGAACATCCCGGGCGAGAACTTCTCCGGTATTTACTCGGCCAACGAGTACCTCACGCGTTCGAATCTCATGAAGGCCTACCGGTTCCCCGAATACGATACGCCGATCGCCAAGGGGCGCAACGTGGCCGTCATCGGCGGCGGGAACGTGGCCATGGACTCGGTGCGTACGGCCCTGCGCCTGGGGGCGGCCAATGCGTTCATCATCTATCGCCGGACGAAGACCGAGATGCCGGCCCGGGCCGAGGAAGTCCATCATGCCGAGGAAGAGGGCGTGCAGTTCAAGTTCCTCACGAACCCCATCGAGTACATCGGTGACGAGAAGGGCTGGGTCAGGCAGATGGTCTGCCAGCGGATGGAACTGGGCGAACCCGACGAGTCGGGCCGGCGCAGGCCCGTCGTGGTCAAGGGCTCGGAGTTCACGATCGACGTCGACACGGTCGTCGTATCCGTGGGCACCATGGCCAATCCTGTAATCCCCATGACGACCCCGGGCCTCGAGACGAACCGCTGGGGCTACATCGTGACGAAGGACGAGACGGGCGAAACGACCCGCAAGGGTGTCTGGGCCGGCGGCGACATCGTCACGGGCTCGGCCACGGTCATTCTCGCCATGGGCGCCGGCCGCAAGGCGGCCAAATCGATCCACGACTATGTGATGAGCCTGTAGGGACCGAGCAGCAGGATACCAATCCCCCTTTTCTCCCCCTTTATCCAAGGGGGAAAGAGGGGGATTTGTTTTGGTTGAAAAAACGGGTCGAGGCGGCTGCCTCGACCCGTTGCTGTTTCCGGAGATTGGTCTGTTTCTCTATCCTATACCCGATACCCTTTTCTAGTGGTGCTCTTCCATCGCGCCGGCGATGTACATCATCGACAGCAGCATGAAGACCAGCGTCTGGATGACGGAGATCAGGATCTTGAGGATCAGGATGGGCAGGGGGATCAACAGCGGCACGAGCACGAAGATGACTGCCACGACGATGTGACCGCCCTGTATGTTCCCGAAGAGCCGCACCGAGAGCGACAGCGGCCTCGAGAGGTGGCTGATGATCTCGATGGGCATCATGAGCGGGGTGAGCCACCAGACGGGCCCGAGGAACTGCTTGAAGTACTTCATGCCCTGGATCTGGACCCCCACGATGTGGGTCAGGAAAAAGAC
>JALOPC010000199.1 GCA_025454095.1 Syntrophales bacterium
CGACGAGCCCGCGATGCTGCCCCGCGTGACGCCGGGCTCCATCCGCGACGACCTCTTCCGGCGCGACTTCACGATCAATGCCATGGCCCTGTCGCTCGCTCCCGAGGCGTTCGGCCGCCTGCTCGACGAGTTCGGCGGCGTCCGCGACATCCGCGGGCGTCGCGTCCGCGTGCTGCACGAGCGAAGCTTCGTCGACGACCCGACGAGGATTTTCCGGGCCGTCCGGTTCGAGGCGAGGCTGGGCTTTCGGATCGTCGCCGCCGACGAGAAGCGGATCGGCGAGGCCCTGTCGCGCTCCCTGTTGGGGAGGCTGGAGGAGTACCGGATCGCCGCCGAACTGAGGCTGATCCTCCGGGAACCCGATCCGGCGCGGCCGCTTCAACGGCTGGCGCAACTGGGGGTCCTCGCGGCGCTCGAAGGCCTGCGCGAGGAAAAGCGTTCGCTGGACAAGCCGCTCGCGACGATCGGCAAAGTTCTTCACGCGGTACCTCGCTGAACAAATTACCGTGTTTTTTCTTGAACTTGGCCTTGCTTGCCGTTGACAGGGGCATGCATTTCTGTTATACGAGCGTGGCGCCCGGGTCCCTGCCCGGGCGATTTCCGATGGGTCGATGAGGGGACATGGCAACGAAACGAAGAATACTCAGCGGGATTCGGCCGACGGGGAAGCTGCACCTCGGCAACTATCTCGGGGCCTTGAAAAACTGGGTGGACCTGCAGGACAACGGCGGTTACGAGTGCTTCTACTTCATCGCCGACTGGCACGCCCTGACGTCGGACTACAACCGGACGGAGGAAATCCGCCAGAACCGGATCGACATCGTCATCGACTGGCTTGCCGCCGGGCTCGACCCGAGGCGGAGCACGCTCTTCGTCCAGTCCTCGGTCATGGAGCATGCGGAGCTCTTCGTGCTGCTGTGCATGATCACCCCGCTGCCCTGGCTCGAACGCAACCCCACCTATAAAGAGATGAAGCAGGAACTCATCGACCGCGATCTCTCCACCTTCGGGTTCCTGGGCTACCCGGTGCTCCAGGCGGCGGACATCATCATGTACAAGGCCTACGGCGTGCCCGTGGGCGTCGACCAGCTGCCCCACGTCGAACTGACCCGGGAGATTGCCCGGCGCTTCAATTTCCTGTACCGGGAGATCTTCCCGATCCCCGAGCCGCTCATGACGGAAGTGCCCAAGCTGCTGGGTATCGACGGCCGCAAAATGAGCAAGTCCTACGACAATGCCATCTACCTCGGCGACCGCGGGGAGGAACTGCGCAAGAAGGTCGAGTCCATGTTCACCGACCCGCAGCGCCAGCGCAAGAGCGACCCCGGCCGGCCCGAGGTCTGCAACGTCTTCGCCTTCCACAACCTCTACTCGGCGGCCGAGGATGTGGCCCAGATCGACCGGGACTGCCGCGGGGCGGCCATCGGTTGCGTGCAGTGCAAGAAGCGGCTGGCCGGGCGCATCGCGGAAGGGCTCAAGCCGATCCACGACAAACAGGACTACTACCGCTCGCACATCCGGGAAGTTCACGACATCATCGCCGACGGAAACGAGCGGGCCCGGCAGGTGGCCCGGGCCACGATGGCCGAGGTTCGCGACGCCATCCGGATCTGATCGTTATGAGCTACGAGGTCAAACTCGACATTTTTGAGGGGCCCCTCGATCTTCTCCTGTACCTGATCCGGAAGAACGAGCTCGACATCTACAACATCCCCATGGCCCTCGTCACGGAACAGTATCTCGAGCATCTCGAGATGATGAAGGCCCTCAATCTCGACCTGGCCGGGGAGTACCTGGTGCTCGCGGCGACGCTCATCCACATCAAGTCGCGCATGCTCCTGCCCGTCGAGGAAGGCACGGGGGAGGCCGAGGAGGAACAGGACCCGCGGGCGGAACTGGTGCGGCAGCTCCTGGAGTACCAGGCTTTCAAGGAAGTGGCCCTCAGCCTGGACAAGAGAAGGATGCTGGACCGGGACGTGTTCAAGCGCGTCCTGCCCGTCGAGGAAATCCCCGACGAGCCGGAGGAGGCGATGATGGAGGTGAGCCTCTTCGAACTCATCGAGGCCTTCAAGCAGGTCGTCGAGCGGATGGACAAGGAGGACCTCCTGGAGATCGACACGGAACGGATTTCGCTCTCGGACCGGATCAACGAGATCCTCGAGGACCTCTCGAGGGAGCAGAGCCTCTCCTTTTCCGATCTGCTGAAGGCGAGCCGCACCCGCAAGAGCGTCGTCTACACGCTGCTGGCCATCCTGGAACTCATGAAGATGCGGGTGGTCAGGGCCTATCAGTCCGATCCCTTCGGGCCGATCCGAATATTCCCGGCGGTGGAGGAAGCAACCGATGGATGACATGCGATCCGTTGTCGAGGCGCTGGTGTTCGCTTCGGACACCCCCGTTTCGGTGGACCGTTTGAAGGACGTCCTGGGGGAGGTGGATCGCAAGGCGATCCTCGAGATCCTGCAGGACATCGAGCTGGAGTACCGGCAGCGGCGCGGAGGGCTGTGCCTCATGGAACTCGCCGGGGGCTACCAGTTCATGACCAAGACGGAGTTTTCACCCTGGATCCGGAAGCTGCGGGGGATCCGGCCCGTGCCGCTGTCCCCGGCCGCCATGGAAACCCTCTCCGTCGTCGCGTACCGCCAGCCCGTGACGCGGCAGGAGATCGAAAAGATCCGCGGGGTCGATGTGAGCGGATCCCTCAAGGGGCTGCTGGAGAAGAAGCTCGTCCGGATCGTGGGTCGAAAGAACGTCCCCGGCAAGCCCATCATGTACGGTACGACGAAACGCTTTCTCGAAGTGTTCGATCTGAAGGATCTCTCCGAACTGCCCACGCTGCGGGAGATCACGGAAATGGAGGAATAGACCCATGGAGGAGAGGCTCCAGAAGATCATCGCCGCCGCGGGCATCTGCTCGAGACGGGCGGCCGAGGAGCTCATCCTTGCCGGGAACGTGCAGGTCAACGACCGGGTCGTCCGGCAGCTGGGGACCAAGGCCGACCCCGAACGGGATGAGATCCGCATCGACGGGCGGCTGATCACGACCGAAGTGGAACGCGTCTACCTGATGCTCAACAAGCCCGCCGGGTACGTGACCACGCTGAAGGACCCCGAGGGCAGGCCGGTCGTCACCGACCTGCTCTACGATGTCGGCGAGCGCGTCTACCCTGTCGGCAGGCTGGATTACGACTCCGAAGGGCTGCTCATTCTGACCAACGACGGTGCCTTTGCCGAGCGTGTCCAGCACCCGCGGTACGAAATCCCGCGCACCTACCTGGCGAAGGTGCGCGGCAGGGTCACCCGGAAGGACATCCAGTCCCTCCTCAAGGGGATCGAGCTGGAGGACGGGCCCTTCACGGTGGACGGCATCCAGGAGGAGAAGTACAACGAAAAGAGCCAGTGGCTCCGAGTGACCATCTCCGAGGGACGCAACCGGATCATCCGGCGCGCCATGGAGGCCCTGGGGCATCCCGTGGCGAGGCTCATCCGCATTTCCATCGGGGGCCTGGAGCTGGGCAGCCTCAAGCCGGGCGAGCACCGCAGGCTCCGCAGGAGGGAAATCGAGGGACTTCTGCGGCCCCAACGGAAAAAAGCGTAAAAATGTTCTTGACATTCCGGGACGACCGAAACTAATATCCAATGAAAACGCGCAATTAATCCCTTTTCATTTTGCATCGACAAGCCCTTGGGGCTTATTCCGCTTTATACGGGGGGGACCATGAACAAGTCGGGATTGATCGAGGAGCTGGCACGAAGGGAGAACCTGACGGAGAAGAAGGCCACCGACGTGGTCAATCTCATTTTCAAAGGATTTACGGAAGAGCTCAAGACTAACGGGCGGATCGAGATCCGCGGGCTCGGCAGCTTCGTCGTGCGCAACTACGAGTCCTACACGGGGCGAAACCCCAAAACGGGCATGAACATCACCGTCTCCCCGAAGCGGCTGCCCTTCTTCAAGGTCGGCAAGGAACTTCGGGACAAGGTGAATCTGGAGGATGACGACGAGGACGGCAACATCGCGGAATAACTTCATTCCCTCGAGAAAGAGGCATGCCAGAAAACAGGGGATCATGATCCGATGGTCCCTTTTTTTTCATTTATGCGACTGAAATCCAGCCTTCGCCGCTTCCTGTCGAGCCCCGGGTTCAACCACCCCCTGGTCCCGATGGGGCTCTTCGCCGTGACCGTGGTCACGACCCTTCTGGCCGGAGCCCTGCAGGCCGGCGTGAACCCCCTCGAGAAACCCTCGGAAATCTGGAGGGGAATTCCCTTTTCCTTCACGCTGCTCTTGATCCTCGCCTGCCACGAGTCGGGTCACTGGGTGGCCTCACGCAGGCACGGGGTGGATGTCAGCCTCCCGTACTTCATCCCGGGCCCCACGCTCGTAGGGACTTTCGGTGCCTTCATCGCCATGAAATCCCCCATCTCGGACCGTAACGCTCTCATCGACATCGGCGCGGCGGGGCCCCTTGCGGGGCTCGTCGTGACGATTCCCGTCCTGTTCGTGGGGCTTGCGCTCTCGCAGGTCGTGCCCGCGGCGCAAACCGAAGGGGTCGGCATCCATCTCGGCGAGTGCGCCCTTTTCTCAGCCGTCAACTGGATCGTCCACGGGACGATCGGGCCCGACCAGGACGTGATCCTGCACCCCATGGCTTTTGCGGGATGGATCGGCCTTCTCGTGACATCGCTCAATCTCATCCCCGTGGGTCAGCTCGACGGCGGGCACATCATCTACGCGATCTTCGGGGCCCGCCAGCGGGAAGTGGCCTGGATGGTGGTGGGCATGCTGCTCGTCCTCGGCATCGTGGGGTGGGAGGGGTGGCTGATCTGGGGCGGGATTCTGCTCGTTCTGGGCGTGCGGCACCCGCCGGTGATCTACGACTGGGGGGAACTGGACAACCGGCGCCTGGCGGTGGGGTATCTTGCCATGCTGTGTTTTGCGCTGACCTTCACGCCGATCCCCTTCACCAGCATCAACATCTGAAAGGGTCTCGGGTCACGGGGATAGGGTCTAGGGGACAAAGGTACTGAAGAAATTTATAAACGAATGCTGCTTCCTTCCCGATACCCGATACCCGAAACCCGATACCCCTTCCTCACAGGATTCCCTCCTCCCGGAAACTGAAGAAGCGGTTTTCGCCCACGATGAGGTGGTCGTGCAGCGCGATGTCCATGACGCGCGCCGCGTCCTGGAGGACCCGGGTCAGGCGGATGTCCGCGTCGGAGGGGCGCACGTGGCCCGAGGGGTGATTGTGCACGAGGATGATGGCCGATGCCTTGTGCGTCAAGGCCTTCTCGAGGACCTTCCGCGGGTAGACGACGGCCTGGTTCACGATGCCTTCCTGGATGGTCTCCACC
>JALOPC010000200.1 GCA_025454095.1 Syntrophales bacterium
ATCGGCGACACCCTGCAGGAGAAGCGCATCGTCATCGTCTACGAGGACATCACGGACCGCCGGCGCGCCGAGGAGTCCTACAAGCTCTTCGCCTCGAGCTCGCAGGCCGGCGTCTACGTCGTCCAGGACGGCATGTTCCAGTACGTCAACCACCATGCCGCCGCCTACGCGGGCTACAGCGCCGAGGAGCTCGCGGGCATGAACTCCATGGGCCTCGTGCACCCCGAGGACCGGGTGAAGGTCCGCAAGCAGGCCCGCGAGATGCTCCGCGGCAAGCGCATCTCGCCCCACGAGTTCCGCATCGTCACCAAGGACGGGCGCATCCGGTGGATCATGGAAACGGTGGCCTTCATCCCCTACCGGGGCTCGAGGGCCGTCCTGGGCAATTCCATGGACATCACGGAGACCATCGAGGGCCGCAACCGCCTCGAGGCCCTGGAGGCCCTGGAGGCCTCGATCCTGGAGGCCATCCCGCACGCCGTCATCGGCCTGCAGGACCGCCGGATCATCTTCGCCAACGACGGGGTCCAGACCGTGTTCGGCTGGGACGCCCTGGATCTCATCGGCCAGAGCGTCCGCGTCTTCTACCGCTCCGATGCCGATTTCGAGGAGATCGCGCGGATCCTCTACACCGCCCTGGAGAAGCATCGGACCTTCAAGATGGAGTTCACGTGCCGGCGCAAGGACGGGACCGACGTGGACTGCATGATCACCGCCTCCCGGATCGGCGAGAGCCTCAAGGAGGGCAACATCGTCATCACCTACCAGGACATCACGGACCTCAATCGCGCCAAGACGGAGGTGGAGCAGTCGCGAGAGAGGCTGCGCAACCTCTCGGCCCACCTCGAGTCGGCCCGGGAGAAGGAGCGCACCCGCATCGCCCGGGACCTGCACGACGAGCTGGGGCAGCTGCTGACGGCCCTCAACACGGACCTCGTGCTGCTCATGAACAGCGTGCCGGCCGGGCAGGACGATCTGATGAAGAAGGCCGAAGACTCGGTGAACCTCGTCGAGATGACCATGGAGACGGTCAAGCGGATCTACATGGACCTGCGGCCCGGGATGCTCGATCACCTCGGGCTCGCCGTGGCGATCGACTGGCTCGCCCAGGATTTTCAGAAGCGCACCGGCATCAAGTGCAGCGTCTCCATCGACCCGGCGGAACTGCGGCTGGATGCCGATTTGTCCTTTTCCATCTACCGGATCGTCCAGGAGACGTTCACGAACATCTCGCGCCACGCCGAGGCGAGCCGGGTGACCGTCAGCCTCCGGCGCTCCCCCGACCGGGTCGAGCTGGTCGTCCGGGACAACGGCAAGGGGATCACGCAGGAGCAGCTTGCAAAGCCGAACTCCTACGGCCTGCTGGGCATCCGGGAGCGGGCCTACCACTGGGGCGGCGAGGCCCTCATCACCGGGCGCAGGGGCCACGGGACGACGGTCAAGGTCAGCATACCACTCATGGAGAAAGGGAAGGGCAATGAAAAAAATCCGCATCCTGATCGCCGATGATCACCCCATCGTCCGTGAGGGCTACAAGAAGATCCTCATGAGCCAGCCCGACATGGATGTCACCGGCGAGGCCGGCAACGGGCAGGAGGTCCTCGATCTGATCCAGAAGAAGGACTTCGACCTGATCCTGCTGGACATCTCCATGCCGGGCCGCAGCGGGCTCGAGATCCTCAAGGAGCTCAAGGGCCAGAAACCGCACCTGCCCGTCATGATCCTGAGCATCTACCCCGAGGAGCAGTACGCGGTGCGTGCCTTCCGCGACGGCGCCTCGGGCTACCTCACGAAGGCGAGCACGCCCAAGGAACTCATCTCGGCCATCCGCAAGGTCTCCCAGGGCGGCCGCTACGTCACCGAGGCCCTGGCCGAGAAGCTCACCTACTTCCTGCACGGCGACGTGGAGAAGGCGCCCCACGAGAAACTTTCGGACCGCGAGTACCAGGTCATGCTGCTCATCGCTTCGGGCAAGACGGTGACCCAGATCGCCGACGAGCTGTGCCTCAGCGTCAAGACGATCAGTACCTACCGGCGGCACATCCTGGAGAAGATGCAGTTCACCACGAACGCCGAGATCACCATGTACGCCATCCAGAACAAGCTGCTGGGGTGAGGAATGAGGATCCTGTCCATCAGACCCTCTCTGATGTCCGTTCCGGTTTTCGTCCTAGCCCGTAACCCGGCAATGTCCTAGGCGCAATTCAGAACAACGCCGATTGCCGGAACGTCGCCGGCGTCGTAGAGTGGTTCCGCGAACAGACAATCCCATCAGAGGAGTTGCACCATGCGTAAGAAAGAGATCAGCAGGCGGGACCGCAAGCGGGAACTGATCACCCGCGAACTGCTCAACGGCCGGAACTGGGTGGACCCCATGTGCGGTCCCATGGACATTCCGGGCGACAAACGGTAGCTCGCAGAACGGAAACGATGGACACAGCGAAGGCGGGGGGTTCGATCCCCGCCTTTTTCTTTGCGCGGAGCCCCCGGCGCCGAGACCCCTAGCTTTTCCGGATGAGTTCCGTCAGGCAGGGCACGAGCTGTTTTTTCCGCGACAGGATGCCCTTGAGCACGTAAACGTTCTCGTCCATTTTCGGGTACCGGATCCGGGCCAGAAAAACCGGGTCGCCCTTCACGAAGAGGGTGCTGTCGAGTTCCGTGATGTCCGTCACCATGAGCGCCGTGAAGAGGTGGCCGGTTTTGTCCTGCTGCCGGGCGAGCCCCTCGAGGATGTCGTCGCGGCGGTCCAGGATCTCCGTCATGCTCGTCACCTCCACCTGGCTCACCGTGAAGGCGCTCTTCCCCTCCCCGAAATGCTTCATGTCCAGCGCGAGGATCTCGTCGACGGGCCTGCGCGCCACCAGCGAGGCCGCCGCCATGATCTCCTTCCCGAACGCGTCGACGGGCAGGTCCGTGAGGGTCGAGAGGTACTCGGCCGTGCGCCGGTCCGTTTCGGTCGTCGTGGCCGAGCGCAGGATGATCGTGTCGGAGAGGATGCCGGCGAGCAGCAGCGAGGCGATCCCCTTGCGCATGGGGACCCGGCAGTCCTGGTAGAGTCCCGCAATGATCGTGGAGGTGGCCCCCACGGGCTTGTTGATGAACGTGATGGGTGTGCTGGTGTGCACGTTTCCCAGGCGGTGGTGATCGATGATCTCGAGGATGCGGTAGTGTTCGGCGCCGTCGACGGCCTGGGACAGCTCGTTGTGGTCCAGCAGGATGAGGTCGATGTCGGGCTCCCGCATCAAGTCGCTCTGGGAGAGCACGCCCGCGACGCAGCCCCCGGCATCGATGACGGGCAGCGACCGCGAGACGGACGCCAGGAGCCGCTCCTTGACGGCGCCGATGTAATCCCCCTCCTTCACCGGCTTGAGCGAACGGTCGCCCGTGTGCGACACGGGGGACGAGTAGAGGGCGAGCCACGACGAGGTGGAGGTGTCGTAGGGGGAGATCAGGACGGTGACGCCGAGCGACTCGGCCTTCTGTTTGAGCTCGCGGCGGATCGGCTTGCCGCCCGTGACGATCAGCACCCGCACCTTCCGTTCGACGACGCAGTCCTGCACGTCCTCGCGGTTGCCGACCAGCACGATCGTGCGGGCCAGCGGCATGGCCTCGATGTGCTGCCGGAACGCGTCGAACTCGTAGGCCGCCACGGCGATCTGGGCCTGGAAGACCGCGTCGGCGTCGAAGGCGGTGACGGGCTGGGCCCCGAGGGTCTTCACGAGCAGCGAGACGGACGTGGGGAAGACGCCCTTGCGGTCCGGGTCGATTTTCCTGAGCATGTTCTGGGCGAAGGCGTTGAAGTGCAGGATGGAGTCGAGCCGCCCGCCCTCGGCGACGATGGGGAGCATCTTGAAGTTGCCCTTGTTGAGGATCTCCAGGGCCTGCCACAGCGGCATGTCGTGGGGGACCGTCACGGCCCCGCGGCTCATGTGGTTTCGCACCTTGGGAATCAGTTCGCCCACGAACTCGGGGGCAGGCTCGCCGAAACGCTCCAGGACGTACTGCGTCTGCAGGTTCAAATTCCCGCACCGGGCGGCGAAGCAGTTCGCATGGCCCTGGGCCCGCTTCAGTTCGGCGTACGCGATGGCCGA
>JALOPC010000201.1 GCA_025454095.1 Syntrophales bacterium
CGGGACGCGGCCCGCCGATCAGGTCAGGTTCAGCAGGGTCACTTCGGGGCGGGCATTGAGACGCACGGGGGTGAGCGAGGTGCCGATGCCGCGGCTCACGTAGAGGCGGCTTGCGTCGATGCGGAACAGGCCCTCGGGGTACGGGGTCCGCAGGTGGGCGACGCTGATGTCGCGACTCGGCAGCGTCAGCTTGATCTGCCCCCCATGATAGTGGCCCGCCAGCGTGAGCGCCACGCCCCGGGCCGCGGCCTCGGGGAAAACCTCCGGGCGGTGGGACAGCAGGATCGTCGGGACCGCGGGGCCGAGCCCCTGCAGGGCGGCCCGCAGGTCGGGCCTGCCGGCGTTCAGGTCGTCGATGCCGGCAACGGCGAAGGGGCCCTGCGCCGTCTCGATCACCCGGTTGGCGTTCCGCAGCAGGGGGATCCCGCTCTGCCGGAAGAGCGCATCGAGCTCGTCGTTGCGAACGTACCAGTGATCGTGGTTGCCCAGCACGGCGAAGGTCCCGTACCGGGCACGGACGCGCGCCATCTCCTCGAGGCAGTCCGGCAGAAAGGCGCTCGTGTTGGTGACATAGTCGCCGGTCAGGACGAAGAGGTCCGGCTCGAGGGCCACGACCTCGTCGGCGTAGCGCCGCATCTCCCGGCGGGTCATGGTCAGCCCCGCGTGGATGTCGGTGAGCTGGACCACCCGCAGCGGCAGGCCGAAGGGGAGCGAGAGCTCCTCCACCTCGTAGGCCCGGCCGGCGAAGGCGGCCCCGTAGCCGGAGAGGACGAAGGGGGTGGCCGCAAGCGCGCCCACGCCGGCTTTCACAAAGCGGCGCCGGCCCGTGTCGACGGGGGCTGCAGGCTCCCGGCCGGTTGCGTCGCGCCAGAGCCGCGCCGCCCGGCGTCCCAGTTCGCCGGCGCACCGGGACGTCAGGAGAATGAGGGCGCAGGTCAGGGACCCCACGCTCCACAGCGACGGCATGTAGAAGAGAACGGCCTGCAGGGCGGGGGGCGGGTCGAGCCAGGCCATGGGTCTGGCCAGGAGGAACCCGCTGAGGGAAAACAGGATCATGATGGCCAGGCCCGCCGCGCCGACGGCCCACGAGGCAGCGCGCCGCGAGAGCCGGGTCGACCGGATCGCCTCGCGGAAACGCACGAAGAGGTAGATCTGGGCCAGGACGGCGAGGGCCAGAACCAGGACACGATAGGCCGAAGAGATCAGTTCCAGGGTGACCGGCGAGAACGGCATGCCGGCATTCATCTCGTTCATTGTAACATCCAACATAAGCAAGACATCGTGAAAAAGCAAGCCCCGTGCCGGAGTGCATCGGTTCGTTCTTTGATTTCGGCGACTTGTCCCCATGCGGCTTGCAGGAAGCGCGCCGGGCCTTCCGGGGGCAGGGGCCGTTTTTTTTGGGGCATGCGGGCGAGATTTGTACTACAATGCAGCGCGAACACTCCGACGGATCGTCGGATCGAGAGTTCCTGTTCGGGGATCGGATATGAAAACCCGTTTTGCAGAGAAACTGGCATCGACCCGTGTCACCTTCCGAACGGCCCTGTCGACGCTTCTGGCCGTCATGCTCATCGGCACGGTCTTCCTCCTCGGGGGCCTCTCCTACTACAACCTGAAACGAAACGCCGACATGCTCTCGGCGCAGGTGCTCGACGAGAGTTCCCTGCGCATCCGGCACTGGGTCGGCACGCTGCTGACGCGCGCGCAGGACCAGGGAGAGATGAACCGCCAGCTCCTGGGCGCCGTTCAGACGAAACCGGAGACGCTCAACTGGCTGACCCGCCACCTCCAGCGGGTCATGGAGACGCAGGGCCATTTCACGTTCCTGTCGGCAGGTTTCGAGAGCGGCCTGATGCTGTCCGTCGAACGCCTCGCGGAAGGCGGGTTCAGCATCCGCGAGGCCCGGTACGACCGCAAGGCCGGCAAGGCGGTGATTCTCGACTTCAGCCCCGAGGACTACCCGCAGCGAAAGCCCTATGACCGCAGGGAGTTCCCGCTGAGCGGCGAGAGAAGGATGCCGGAGTGGTACACCCTGGCGCGCGATGCCGAGGGACCGGTCTGGACCGAGGGGCGCACCCTGCGCAGCGGCGCCAAGGCAGTCCCCGGAATCACCTACGCCACCCCCGTCTATGACCGGGAGCGAACGTTCATCGGCGTCACGACGGTCGACATCGACATCAGCGCCATCTCCCGCTTTCTCAACTCCAACCCCATCGGGAAGGCGGGGTTCGCCTTCATCATCGAGCAGACGAAAGACGGCGCGTTCCGGGTGCTGGCCCACCCGCAGCCCGAGATCCTGACCCGCGAATTCCGGGACGAGCGGGGGCGCACGCAATTCGAGTTCACGCCCTGGCAGAAGCTCGGCGACGAGAACGTCGTGCGCTTCATGGAGAAATTCTCGCAGGACGGCAGCTACCTGGGCCACGACCTCCGGACGTTCCGCTTCAGCGCCGACGGCCGGGACTACTTCGGCAGCTACCGCCGGATGGCCGGCAGCAACGTGCCGGGCTGGGTCATCGCCCTGGTCATCCCCTACGGCGAGATCATGGGGGCCGTGGACCGCAACAACCTCGAGACCATGGCAATCGGGATCGCCGCTTTCTTCCTGATCCTGATGTCGAGCGCCTGGATCTCCGCCCTCGTCGCGAAGCCCCTGCGCCGGATCGCCCTCGATTCCGAGGCCATCGGCCGCTTCGAGCTGGAGCCGCGGCCCCTGGAACGCTCGCAGATCAAGGAGGTGGACCAGCTGATGGTGGCCACCCACGACATGAAGCGGGGCCTGCGCTCCTTCGGCAAGTACGTGCCGGCCGATCTGGTCCGCGAGATCCTCGCCTCGGGGGGCGAGGCGGAGCTTGGCGGCCGCAAGACCCACCTCACGGTCTTCTTCTCCGACATCGCGGACTTCACCACGATTTCGGAGCACCTCGAGCCGGAAGCCCTCGTCGAGCAGCTCGGCGAGTACTTCGAGGCCATGAGCGCCGCCCTGAGGCGCCAGCCCCCGGGCACCCTCGACAAGTTCATCGGCGACAGCATCATGGCCTTCTGGGGGGCCCCCACGCCCAACGCCGATCACGCCGAGACGGCCTGCCGCGCGGCGCTCGCCTGCCAGGACGAGCTGAAGGCCCTGCAGGAAAAGTGGACGCAGCAGGGCAAGCCCCTGTTCCACCAGCGCATCGGCATCAACTCGGGCGAGGTGATCGTGGGCAACATGGGAAGCGCCAGCCGCCTCAACTACACCGTCGTGGGCGACACGGTGAACACGGCGAGCCGCTTCGAGGGCCTCAACAAGCTCTACGGCACCCGGATCATCATCGGCGAGAGCACCCGGGCCCTCGTGAAGGACCGGTTCGTCGCGCGCCCCCTCGACTTCGTCTCCGTCAAGGGAAGCGCCCGGGGGGTGCGGATCTACGAGCTGATGGCCGAGGCCGCCTCGGCCGACGAGCGCACGCGCGCAATCGCCCAACATGCCGAGACGGCATTGGATTTCTACCTCGGGCGACGCTGGGACGAGGCCATGGAGCACTGCCGGATGATCCTGGGGCTCAATCACGGCGACGAGCCCGCCCGGATCCTGATGGAGCGCTGCCGGCGCTGCCGGGAGGCCCCGCCGCCCGAGAACTGGGACGGCATCCACCGGATCGACAGCAAGTGAGCGGCCGGCCCCTTGCGCGGTCGCACGGCCGACCCGCCTCGTTCACGGCTTTCGCCTCTTCTGCCGGATTCACCGCCTTGCCGCCGACGGCCGATGGAAAAAAGTTTTTTCCGCGGTAAACCGGACGCCTCCGGGATCGTTTTCCCCAATACGAGTTGTCTTTTCACTCCGGGTTCCGGCGAGGGCGGCTTCGTGATGCCGTTTTCCGCCCCAGGCGTGGAGGGGATCCCCCCATGACGGGGCCCGGCAGGAGACGAACATGAAAACATGGAACGCCTTCCGGTACGCCGTCGCCTGGTGCCTGGTTCTGCTGATCGCCATGCCGCCGCCGATCCTCGCGCAGGAGACAAGCGCAAAGCCGGACGCCAAGGCGTCCGGAAAGGTCTTCTCCCAGGCGGAACTGGACCAGCTGCTCGCGCCCATCGCGCTCTA
>JALOPC010000202.1 GCA_025454095.1 Syntrophales bacterium
CCCCGCCGCTCTGGGCCACGATCGAAATGTGGCCCTTCCTCACCTCCCGGTCCTCCAGGGGCACAAAGGGAAGGACAAGCCCGTTTTCCAGGTTCACGATGCTGATGCAGTTGGGCCCCACGATGCGCATCCCCCAGTGCCGCGCGATGCTCAGGACCTCGAGCTCGAGGTCGCGCCCCTGGTCGGCGAACTCGCTGAACCCGCCCGATTCGATAATGGCGCGGCGGATGCCCTTGCGCCCGCAGGCCGCCAGGGCGTCCGGAACATGACGGGCCGGCAGGAGAAAGACGGCGAGGTCGGGCACGCCGGGGACCTCGTCAACGGTCGAATGGATCGGGACCCCGCCGATGTCCCCGCCGTCCTTGCCCACGGCGTGGATATTCCCCTTGTACCCGAAGCGCTGGAGGTTCAGAACGATGTTTCTGCCCAGATTGGTGGGAGCCGCAGAGACCCCGAACACGACGACACTTGCCGGAAAAAAAATCTTCTCCATCCTCCACTCTCCTTAGCGAACATGAACTCGAAGTCGAATCTTCATCTATCCTCATCCGTGCGAACAAGGACAATCAGGGTATCGGGTTTCGGGTCTAGGGTATAGGGGGCTGAAGGAGTTAAGACTTCTTATATGTAGAAGAAATCATCTTCCACCCCGATACCCGATACCCTAAACCCGATACCCTATCCCCTGTTTTCATTCCCCGATGATCTTCACCAGCGCGCGCTTGCGGCGCCGGCCGTCGAACTCCCCGTAAAAGATCTGCTCCCAGGGCCCGAAATCGAGCTTTCCGCCCGTGACGGCCACGACGACCTCTCTCCCCATGACCTGGCGTTTCAGGTGGGCGTCGCCGTTGTCCTCCCCCGTCCGGTTGTGCCGGTAGCGCGAGACGGGCTCGTGGGGGGCGAGCGTTTCCAGCCACTCGGCATAATCCTTGAGAAGCCCCTGCTCGTCGTCGTTGATGAACACCGAGGCCGTGATGTGCATGGCATTGACGAGAACGAGCCCCTCCCGGATGCCGCTCTCGGCCAGGCAGGCCTCCACCTGGGGCGTGATATTCACGAAGCCCATCCGGGCCGGCACATTGAACCAGAGCTCCTTGCGGCAGGATTTCACGGCTGATCCTCCATTCGTGCACGTAAACGGGTCCTTATCTACACCCAACGGCTGATGATGAAAAGGGTTTTTTTCGTCCCTCGGCTTTTGCATTCTCCGTCGCGATTCTCTATAATTCCCATCCCTATGAAGCGTATCCTGCACCTGGACATGGATGCATTCTTTGCAGCCGTCGAAGAGCGGAGAAACCCCGATCTGCGGGGAAAGCCCGTCGTGATCGGCGGGGGCGGCGACCCGTCGAGCCGGGGCGTCGTCTCCACCGCATCCTACGAAGCCCGCAAGTACGGGATCCACTCGGCCATGCCCCTGCGCACGGCGTTCCGCCTCTGTCCCCAGGCCATTTTCCTTCCCGTCGACTACGATGAGTACGTGCGCGCCTCGACCCGATTCAAGGCCGTGCTGCACCGGTTCAGCCCCGTGATGGAAGACGTCGGGATCGACGAAGCCTACCTGGATCTTTCGGACATCAACCGCCCGTCCGAGGAGATCGCCGCCGACATCAAGAAACAGATCCTCGACGAGACAGGGCTGACCTGCTCGATCGGGATCGCACCCAACAAGCTCCTGGCCAAGATCGCCTCGGACATGCAGAAACCCGACGGCCTGACCATCCTCGCCGAGAAGGACGTTCCCGTCCGGATCTGGCCCATGCCCGCAAGAAAGCTCTTGGGCGTGGGACCCAAAACGGAGGCCCACCTGAAAAGGATCGGCGTCGAGACGATCGGGCAGATCGCCGCCCTGCCGCTGGAGCGGTTGACGGAGGAGTTTGGACGGTCCTGGGGTCATTACCTGTACGAAGCCTCGAGGGGCCTCGACGACAGCCCCGTGACGACCCACTGGGAACCGCGCTCGATGAGCCGGGAGATGACGTTCGAGTCCGACGTCCGCGACTGGCAGGTCATCGCGCGCACGATGGCCGATCTGACGAAGGACGTGGTCCAGGCGCTGCGGCGGGACGGCTATCGGGGGCGCACGGTGACCCTGAAGATCCGCTTCAGCGATTTCGAGACGCACACCCGTTCCATCAGTCTCAAGGAGGTCACGGACTCCGAGGAGGCCATTCGCCGCACCGTGTTCGAGTGCCTCAAGAAAGTCGAATTGAAAAAACGGGTGAGACTGATCGGGGTAAGGCTGAGCAACCTGGAGAAATCAGGGAATCGGGTCTAGGGACTCGGGTATCGGGAAGGAAGAAGATTCCTTTTCTACAAAATTCTTAGGTACCTTCGGCCCCTATACCCTAGCCCCGATACCCAATACCCCTCTTCATGAATATTGTCTCAAATAATTCTGAATGTACTTGCTGACCTGGTCCTTCGTCTGGAAGATCCCGAAGTGGCCTTCGCAGAGGATGTCGGCATCGAGCGCAAGCAGCTTCTCCATGGATTTCCGCCACCGGCTCACGTCGGAGCCGAAGCTGGGCAGGAAGGGGCCGTGGATGTCCTGGCCGAAGAGCACCCGCTTGCCGCCGCGGTCGAGGTAGAGCGACATGGAGCCCGGCGTGTGACCGGGCGTGTGCAGCAGGTGCAGCTCCTCGCCGCCGTAACGCAGGATCTCGTGTTCGCCCCTGAAGCGGATGTCGATCGGGGTGGGGGGAAAGTCCGTCTCGTACCAGTTGGCGGCCGTCATGACCGGGTCGCCCTCTTCGATGGCGCGCGCATCCAGTTCGTGAGCCGCCAGCCTGCAACCGAATTTCTCGCGAAAGTAAGGCGCCGCCCCGATGTGATCGATGTGGCAGTGCGTGAGGATCGCCGTGGAGATCTTTGCCGGGTCGAGGCCCGCCCCCTCGATGTTGCGAACCAGCGTGCGGGCGCTCCGGCCGGCTCCCGTGTCGATCATGACGAGATCGCCGGAGAAATCGATGACGAAGACCGTGGCGTCTTCGGACAGGGAGACGTTCGGCCCGCCTACCAGCCAGACGCCCTCGATGATCTGCTCTGCGTTGCCCATCTCCATCTTTCCATTATATGAGATTGTTTCACCCGGCGAAGGGTATCGGGAAGGAAAAAAATTTTGCTGATAAAGAATCCGCCAGACCTTCGGACCCTATACCCGAGACCCTGTACCCGAGTCTGTCCTAAGTGACCCGATCAGTTCGTTCACATCGCCGATGCCGTGACGCAGGAGGTACCCCTCGATCCCGTCGACGATGTCCATGGTGACGTGCGGGTTCACGAAGTTGGCCGTCCCCACCTGAACGGCCTTTGCCCCGGCGATGAGAAATTCCAGGGCATCGCCGGCCTCCATGATCCCCCCGATCCCGACAACCGGGATGGATACGGCTTTCACGGTGTTCCACACCATGCGCAGCGCCACGGGCTTGACGACGGGGCCTGAAAGGCCGCCGGTGACGTTCCGAAGGTGAGGGACGCGTTTCTCCACATCGATCGACATGCCGAGCAGCGTGTTGATGAGCGACAGCGCGTCGGCACCCGCGGCCTCGCAGGCGCGGGCGATCTCCGTGATGTCGGAGACGTTGGGGGAGAGCTTCACGATGACGGGCAGATCCGTGGCCGACCGGACAACCCGGGTGACGTCGCCGGACACACCGGGGTCGCAGCCGAAGACGTGACCGCCCTTCTGCACGTTGGGACAGGAGATGTTGACTTCCAGGGCGTGGATGCCCGGCACCCCGGACAGCGCGGCGGCCACCCTCCCGTATTCTTCCAGCGTCTCGCCGAAAATGTTGACGATCACCTTCGTGTCGAACTGTCTGAGCCAGGGGAGCTTGTCTGCGATGAAGGCCTTCACGCCGACGTTCTGCAGCCCGATGGCATTCAGCATTCCCCCGGTCGTTTCCATGATTCGCGGCGGCGGGTTGCCCCTGCGGGGCTCGAGCGAGATCCCCTTGACCACCACGGCCCCGAGACGGTTGAGATCGACATAGGGGGAGTACTCCTCGCCGTACCCGAATGTCCCCGATGCGGTCATGACGGGGTTTTTCAGGACCAGGCTGCCGATCTT
>JALOPC010000203.1 GCA_025454095.1 Syntrophales bacterium
AGACCGGACAGACTGAACAGACCGAATAGACCGTAGAAGGTCCTCCAAGCAATAAGAAACCCGCCCGGAGTCATTCCCGGCGGGTTTCTTTTATCCCTAATTATCCTGTCCCCGTCTTTGCCTGGACCCTGGACCCTTTTCAAAGGATTTCCATAATCACCCTGCCCACGCCTTTTTCCACCATGGAGAGTTTCTTGGCGATGCCGTAGGACAGATCTACGTCACGCCCGTCGACGAAGGGCCCGCGGTCTGTGACGACGGCCTGGACAATCTGGCCTGTCTCGGGGTTGGTCAATTCCACTTTGGTCCCGAGCGGAAGGGTCCGGTGTGCGATCGTGTTGGCATACATGTTATACGTTCTCCCGTTGGCCATGGGCCTGCCGTGATACTCCTTTCCGTACCAGCTCGCGACCACTTCCGACCGCCCTGCCGCCTCGGGATTCACCGCCTGCGCCGGTTCCGACACTTTCACCCGAATTTTCTGCCCCGGATGGATCCGCGCCGGGTTTGAAATGCCGTTTTCGCGCGCGATCTGCTCGGCTGTCGCGCCGGAGAAGTTGCGCGCAAGCCCCCAGAGGGTGTCTCCCTTTTTCACGGTATATTCCAGATAACGACCTTCCTGGCCAAGCTCTCCCGGGCGGCCTGCGCCGCGCGCATCCGCCGCCTGCCTTTCCTCCAGCACCGACTGGAACGTCGCCTGCCCTTTGACAACGGCACCGGCCTTGACGACCCATTGACCCGTCTTCCGGGAGCGCCCGACCGCATCGGGGTTGATCTTTCGAAATTCATCCCACGTCAACCCGAGCGACGTCGTCACCCGGTCAATCGTATCCCCTCTCTGGATCTTGTAGCTCGTCACGCTTCCCTCCCTGGATGGTAGTCGTACGGAATAGGATGAAAGGACTGCCCGTGATCGAGCAGGATTCGTGCCACACCCGCTCCGCTTCGGAACCGGTGATGCGTGATTAATGTTTCCGGGGATGGGGATACAAAAGAGTCGTTGACTCATAATTCATGTTACCGGGAAAGAGGCATTCTCTCGGATGCCGCCAGATCGGGCTTGACGGAACATGCACTGTCTGTACAATAGAAAACGAATGCAGCCGGGCAAAGCGCCAACGGCTCAGCGGTTTACTTTCCTCATGGTATCCGGCAGCTTACACGGGTTCCCTCACGTTTCGCGTGTCGAGGGGAAGGAGGAGCAACCGTGCCGACCTATGAATTTCGATGCGAGGATTGCAAGAAGGATTTCAGCGTCGTCATGAGCATGGCGGAGCGCGACAAGGGAAAAGTCAGCTGCCCCGTCTGCAAGAAGAGGAACGTGAAACAGCAGATTTCAACGTTCCAGACGAAAACGAGCAAGAAAAGCTAGCGCCGTCTCCCGCCTTACCCGCAGGTCATTCTCTCACCGCGCCGCTTGCATTTCGCGGAGAGGGTCCGCGGCCAGCAGCAGGGCGAGGGCCGTTTTGCTGTCAACGATCCTGCCGTCGCGGATCATCCGCAGGGCGTCCTGCAACGAACAGGTGAAGGTTTCGATGTCTTCGTCCTCGTCGGGCGGAAGCGGTGCCCTGACGAGATCGAAAGCCAGGTAAAAGTGCATGAACTCGTCCGCGTAGCCGGGAACGAGATAGCCCCCGAAAAGCTTCACCAGCCGCCTTGCCCTGTAACCCGTCTCTTCGGCCAGTTCCCGCTGCACGCAATCCTCCGGGGATGCATCCCCCTTGTCCATGGTACCTGCCGGAATCTCGATCAGCGAGGTGCCGACCGCATGCCGGTACTGGCGTATCAGCAGGACTTCCCCGTCACCCATGACGGGCACCACGCCGATGGTCGGCCGGTGCTCGATCCTGCTTTTCCTGAGAACTCTGCCGCCGGGCAGTTCGATGGTATCCTCGTACAGCGTGAATACGGGTCCCTTGTAGACAAGGGTCGACCCATCGCGGCTTTCCTTCCTGCCGTTCATTCCCATGCCCTCACTTCCTGACCACCAGAACCGGCACCCGCGAATCATTCTGCAGGACTCCGAAGGCCACACTCCCCATCGCCGAGCCGATCCCGCTCTTGCCGTGCGACCCCATCACCAGCAGATCGGCCTTCGAACGGCGGGCTTCCTTGAGAATCTCCTCTACGGGATGACCCATCCGGATGACCATCTCCGGCTTCAGGCCGCTCTGTTTGCAGCGCCGGGCATCGGCTGCCAGATAGGCCCCGGCAACCTGCATCAGGTAGTCTTCAACGGGCTCCGCGATTCGAGTCGGAGTGACCTCGGCGGGCATGGTCCGCCCCACGTAGAGGCGATTGTCGATCACGCCGACAAGGGTCAGTTTCGCCCCCATTTTTTTCGCCATTTCGACGGCAACCTTGAGCGCCCGTCCCGACGTCCGGGATCCGTCCGATGCCATGAGTATCCGCTTGATCATCTTCTTGCCTCCCTGTCCTGCGTCTCGGATCATCTGTTCAAATCCCCCTCTGTCCCCTATGTGTCCTGTCTATACACCCTTTTCCAAAGGGGGATGACCAGGGGATTTCCCCGTACCCGGGTTCCCTCATTTCGTCAGTTCCGCGTACAGCCTTCTGCCGATCTCCATTCCCCGGTCGATGAAGTCGGGGCCGTATTTCCGCCCCGTGTCGCTGCGGAAGGTCTCGCGAATCCGGTCGATCCCTTCGAGGCCCTTGAGAAACCGGCCCATGACCGCGGAGAGCGGAACATTCCGCCTCGACACCATGTCCCAGAGCATCTCGGAGAAATTGTCGGGGCCCCACCGGAACTTGTCGGCATCATACAGCGCATCGGACAGCAGCTGCCAGTCCGGCTCCCCCATGGGGTTCGACGGCCGGAACGCCTCGTGGTTCGCGATGGCGCCTCCGATCGCCAAACGCTCCCCGCTGTCGAGATCGAAATCACGCAGCATCCGCTCCGCTTCTTCGGCCCCCTTCCGGGCATGATCCTTTTCCTCCCGGCGGATGTCATGAAGGACCCCGGCCACGTGGGCCATGGCAACGAGCCTGTAGACCTGTTCGATCCGGCCGCCGTTGCCGCGCTCGATGAGGATGATGGCGCCCGCGTCGAGAGCCACCTTGGTGACGTGGCTCAGGCCGTGCCCGATGCGGTCCGGCTCGGCGCCGAGTGCGGCAAGGGCTCTTGCCACCAACGGTTGCTCCCGGAAGAGGCGGCCCGATGTCTCGACAGCCTCCCGCTGCAGAACATAAAAGACGGGTTCCCCCACCTCTGCAGTGATCCGCTGCGCGATGGCACGGGCTTCCAGGTATTCCTGACTCAGACTCATGCGTGACACCCGGGAAGTGGATTTTCCTTATTGTAGCACAGTCGGCCCGGGGTGGGACAGATCGATTCGGGTACGTGGCGGACGGCGATCAGGGGATCCTGACGAGGATCCCGACGAGTCGCTCCAGGTGGCGCAGGGTGTTGCACTCCATGACCAGGTCGCAGTGCCGCATGTACCGCCTCATCTCCGAGTCCCCCGTTCCCCACATGGGGGGCGTTTCGGGATTGAGCCAGATGAGGCGGCGGCTGCGTTCGGCAATCTTCTGCAGAATCTCGTCGGCGGGGTCGCCGTAGTTGCTGCGGGCGTCGCCCAGGATGATCACGGTCGTCTTTCCTGTGACCGCTTCGAGATGACGGTGCGTGAAGTCCCAGAACGCGCTCCCGTAGTCGGTGCGGCCCATGTGAATGTCAAGGCCCTCGCCGGTGCGAAGCCTCTCGACGGCCTGCGCGATGGGCGTGTTCTCGAAGACGTGGCTGACCTCGACGAGACTCGAGCAGAAGACGAACGAGCGGATGCGCGCCACGACCTCGTTGAGGCCGTAAAGCATGAGCAGGCAGAAACGGACTACCGTGGACATGGAGCGGCTTACGTCGCAGAGGATGACCACATCGGGCCGGTTCAGACGCTTCTTCTTCCAGTGTGTCTCGAACAGCACACCGCCGTGAGGCATGGCGGCCCGCAGGGTCCGCTTGAAATCCAGGGCCCCGCGCTTCGCCCTTCGGCGCCTGCGCGAGAAGCGCTCGTTCATCCGCTTGACGAGCTTGCGGATAAAGATGCCGTACTGTTCCTCGACGTACCGTCGCACCATGTCAACCAGTGCGTCCCTGCCCTGCTCCAGCTGGCGGGCCGTTCCCTCGGCGCCTGCGCTCCCTTCCCGGTACAGGTCCGCCACGAACCGATCCAGCCGGCCCAGGTCCAGGGCCTGGAGGATCCGGGCCGTGAATATTCCCCTCTGGGTGAAGAAGCGGATCGACTGCAGGTCGGCGGCCAGCGCCGCATCCCGCACGGCCAGGGCGACCCCGCCCATGTCCCCCTCCAGGATCATCCCCCCGATGGGCGGCATGTCCGACGGCACCTCGTCCTGCCCGGACGCCTGGCCCGGCGGCATGGGGAAATTCAGGCTCTCGAAGGAAAAGAATCGCTCGAAACAGTCATCAAAGATCTCCTTCTCCGCCACGGATTTTGCCAAGGTGGCCCCGAGGCTGCTCTTGACGACCCGTCGGTCCCCGTACCCGGAAATGGCGAGGGCCTGGGCGGCGTCGATGCTCTCCGAAACGGACACGGGCACTCCCGCGCCGCGCAGGGAGACGATGAAGTCGTTCAGGACGCGATCCATCAGGCCGTTTCCTTCA
>JALOPC010000204.1 GCA_025454095.1 Syntrophales bacterium
TCGAAGCCCGTCTGCTTCACCGCCCAGCTGTGGCATTCGTAGTCGTCTTTCTTCTGCTGATCTGCCGACTGCCCCTTCTGGGGAAAGACGTACTGCTGCTGGGCGATTGCCGCCGGGCAAACGAGGAGCAGGGATATCCCGAAAACGAAAAATACAAGCATCGTGCTCCGCTTCATCGAATCTTCTCCTTATCTCTGGTTGTCGACGGGTTTGCATTCCCGTCGTTTCCTTCCGCATTTCGTTGTCCCGATTGTCTTTCTGTCGTGCTCTTTCCGGTCGGGCCTGCCTGCGGTCAAAGCTTCATCACCAGGGTGACGAGGATGACCTTCAGGATGAGCCCCACGGGATAAATCATCGCGTAATTGATATCGGGCCGCTCCGTCGGGACGGTTTTCACGCCATAGGCCAGGATGGCGGGGTTCCCGACCGCTCCTGCAAGAATACCCAGGATGTCATCGAAGGGAATCTTCATGATCTTGTAACCCACCACGAAGATGATGAAAACCAGGACAAGGATGATGAGCGCGGCCGCGCAGACAAAGAGGATCCCGATATCCCCGATGCTGGCCATGAGACTTTTGCCGGAACTGATGCCCACCTGCGCCAGAAAGATGGTGAGACCGAAGTTGCGCAGCGTGAGATTCGCCGTAACCGGCATCGTCCACACGATCCCGCCCGTCCGGCCGAGCTTTCCCAGGATGAGCGATACGATCAGGGGGCCCGCGGCAATCCCCAGGCTCAGATTGCCGATACCGGGGACCGGTACCGGGATCAGGCCGAGAATGACGCCGAGCACCATCCCGATGCCGATGGAGACGTAGCTGAACTCCGTGGTTCCCTTGATGGAGTCCCCAAAGTGGGCGCGAAGCGCCGGGGCGTGCTTCAGCTCGGCGAGGAGCCCGAGCTGGTCTCCGAATTCCAGGATGAGATCCGGATCCGGCACGATGTGGGCGTCTCCCCTGCGTATATTCACGATCCGGCAGGGGGCCTCGGCAGGCATCGCCAGATCCGACAGCCGGGAGCCCACGACAGTCCGCTTCGACGCGTAAACCCTGATGTACTCGAAATTTTCGCGATCGTGAAGAATGGTTTGCGGCCCCATCTCCCCGAGCAGGTCTTTCGCCCGCAAGACAGCCTCTTCGTTCTTACCGACCACCAGCACCGAATCGCCTGTTTCCAGGACCTCGTCCAGACCGGCGATCCGGGTCACATGATGCCGCCGGAGCGCAACCACCTCGATCTCCGAGGGCAGCAATGTCTCGACCTCCTCGAGGCGCTTGCCGATCACCGCGGGGTTCCGGATGACCAGGTCCACCAGTTCCAGGCTCTTTTTCGAGGGTATTTCGACCTTGGGCTTGAAAACGAGGGCGGCCACGTATATCCCGAGAATGGAGACGATGATCCCGAAGGGGTAGGCCACGCTGTATCCCACGGCCGGGTCGTTGTTCCCCGCGATCTCGAGAGCGGCCTGCAGCGCGGGGGTGCAGGTCAGGGCGCCTGAGAACAGGCCTGCCACATAGTCCAGCTTGATGTGGAAGACCCTTACAATCAGGACGGCAGTCCCGAGCGAAGCCAGGATGCTGATCAGCGCGATCAGGTTGGCTTTACGCCCCGCCGGCCCCGTCAGACCGGCAAAGAACTGTTTGCCGTACTGGATGCCGATCCCGTAGAGGAACATGACGAGCCCCAGCGATCCAAGGAGCGGGGGCGGGACCGATTTCGGCGCGAATGCGCCGATGGCAAGCCCCACGAACAGAACTGCGCCGACGCCGAACGAAAGCCCCTTGATGTCGATTTCCCCCAGGGCGTAACCCACGGCAATCGCCAGAAAGAGCGCCATGATCGGGCTTTGTTCAAGCAGCGCTTTGAGCAGGTCCATACAACGTCCTCCTTCCCCTTGCCTGAAAGGCTCAACGCACTATTCACTCTTGTCTTTTCAGCCTTTTCCGGGCCTCCTCCCTCGATTCATAGACATGGGGGGCAAATCCCCGCGCCTCCAGCCCGTCGCCCAGTTTGACTCTCAGGAAGGCACTGGTGGTGTACCGGGTGACGTTCGCGTAGAAGCTCGAGACAATGGTTCGCACCGCATCGGCATAGGCATCGACCAGTTCCGGCAGGATGGAGAAGTTATCGTAGTTGACGATGGCATCCACCTTCCGTCCCAAGGGCGCCAGGATGGCTTCTGCCTGGGTCCGGATCTCCTCGATGTCCTCCATCGTCCGGACATGAAGGCCTTCGAAATTGACGAAGAAGATGTTCGCGGCGGGGTCATAGGTCATCCGCTCGGACATCGGCTTGCTGAGAAGATCGGTTTTCAGGTCCATCGGCGGCAACCGGAAGATTCGCTCGTCCATCTTCTTCGGGGTCTTCACGACGGGCTTGAAATCCATGTAGGCCAGAATGTCCTTTTCCAGGTCCACGCCGGGGGCAATTTCCGTCAGTTCCACACCTTCACCGGTCAGGGTGAACACGCAGCGCTCCGTGATGAATACCACGTCAAGGTTGTTCAGCCGCGCCGTGTTCCCGCTGAAGGTGACCTGCTCGACATCGCTGACAAATTTCTTCACGCCCCCCTCTTTGACGATCTTCAGCTTCCCGTCATCGACGGTCACCTTTGTTCCCCCGGCGGTAAAGGTCCCTACGAAGACCATTTTCTTCGCGTTCTGGCTGATATTGATGAATCCTCCGCAGCCTGCGAGCCTGGGGCCGAAGCGGCTCACGTTGACGTTGCCATGACGGTCCATCTGCGCAAGCCCCAGGCAGGCCAGATCGAGCCCCCCGCCATCGTAGAAATCGAACTGGTGATGCATGTCCAGCAGGCAGTCCATGTTGGTCGCAGCCCCAAAATCCAGCCCCCCCGCCGGGATCCCGCCGACCGAACCGGCCTCGGCCGTAAGAGTGAGGAAATCGAAGATCCCCTCCTCGTTAGCCACAGTGGCGACCCCTTCCGGCATGCCGATCCCGAGATTGACGACCATGTTCGGCCGCAGCTCGAATGCCGCCCGCCGGGCAATGATCTTCCGGTCATCCATCTCGAGCGGTTCGACGCTGGCTGTGGGGATCTTGAACTCGCAGCTGAAGGCCGGGTTGTACGGCGTACTGTAGGTCTGCCAGTGATTTTCGGGCCTCGCGACGACGACGCAGTCGACGAGAACACCGGGGATCTTCACGTTGCGGGGGTTCAGTGCGCCCCGGTCGGCAATGCGCTCGACCTGGACGACGACAATCCCGCCGGAATTCCTGGCCGCCATGGCGATGGGAAGCACCTCCAGCGTCATCGCCTCCCGCTCCATGGTGATGTTGCCGTCCATGTCGGCCGTCGTCCCTCTGAGAAACGCCACCTGGATGGGCATCGTCCTGTAGGCCAGGTATTCTTTCCCGTCGAAGGAGACCACTTCGACGAGGTCCTCCTTCGTCACGCCGTTGATCTTGCCTCCGCCCAGCCTCGGGTCGACGAAGGTCCCGATGCCGACGCTGGAAATCGTACGCGGCTTATGGGAGGCAATGTCGCGGAACATGTGCGAGAGAATCCCCTGCGGCAGGTTGTAGGCCTCGATGTTCCCGCCCACGGCAAGCTTCTGCATCTTCGGCGTCAATCCCCAGTGCCCGGCAACGACCCGCTTCAGGAGTCCTTCTTTCGCGATCCGGTTGACGCCCTTTTCTTTTCCGTCGCCGATACCCGAGGCATACACCAGGGTGAGCCCCCGCGGTTCTCCGCTTTCCGTGAACCTCTTTTCGAGTGCGAGGATCAGCTCTTCCGGCGCGCCCCCTCCCACAACGCCGTCCAGGGCGATCGTGTCACCGTTTCGGATCACTCTCACGGCCTCATCGGCCGAGACGATTTTGCCTCGCTTCATGTGGGCCTTGATGTCATCCATGACGGGGCTGACAATTCTTCGATCGCTCATGGTTCGACCTCCCGGCTCTCTTGTCTGATGAATCTCATTCCGCCGCTCAATTCAGATCGCTGTCCTTGTAGTACTTCGTCCCTTTCCCCGTGATCTCCGCGGCGAGGCCCGTGTCGGTGAGCTGATACATCCAGACACCGGGGGC
>JALOPC010000205.1 GCA_025454095.1 Syntrophales bacterium
TGCACGGCCGTCTTCGGCCTGGATTTCCGGATGTACTCCGGGAGGTGCCGGGCCGCGATCTGTCTTTTCTGGGACAGGTTGCTGGAGGACTGGATGATCGAGCGCAACTCCCGGATGTTCCCGGGGTAGTCGTACCCCATGAGGACATCCAGCGCGTTCTCCTCGATGTCCTGCCCGGTGAGTTCCCCGCGAAACTCCCGCAGGAAGACGTTGATCAGCAGCGGGATGTCCTCCCTGCGCTCGCGCAGGGGTACGATGAAGAGCCAGGCCCCCTTGAGCCGGTAGTAGAGATCTTTCCGGAACCCTCCCTTGGCCAGCAGCTTGTCGAGATCGGCGTTGGTGGCCGCGATGAAACGCACATCCACCTTCCGTGCCGTGCTGGTGCCGAGCTTGATGATCTCCCCCTCCTGGAGGGCGCGCAGGAGCTTGCCCTGGAAATCGAGAGGCAGGTCCCCGACCTCGTCCATGAAGAGCGTCCCCCGGTTGGTGGATTCGAGGTAGCCCGCGCGGTCCTTCTCCGCCCCCGTGAAGGCGCCCTTCGTGTGGCCGAAGAACTCGGCGTCGAAGAGGCTTCCCGTCAGGGAGGCCATGTTGATCGAGGTGAACGGGAACGAGGCCCGAGGGCTCGAGCGATGGATCGCCCTGGCGAGCAGTTCCTTGCCGGTCCCGCTCTCGCCGGTGATGAGGATGGGCACGTCGCTGGCGGCATGCAGCTCCGCCTCTTTCAGCAGGCGCAGCATCTTCTCCGACCGGGTGACGATCGGCGCGAAGGCGTCCTTGTGCTTGATCTGGGGCAGGCTGCCCGTCTTGCCGACGGAGAGGACCTCCAGCAGGCGGCGCCTCTCCATCGCGCGCCGGATCTTCGAGACCAGTTCGTCGCGGGAGACGGGTTTGGTGAGGTAGTCGTACGCGCCCTTCTGAAGGCACTCGACGGCGGTGCGGGCATCGTTGATGGCCGTCACCATGATGCACTCCGTGTCGGGGCTGGCGCTCTTGATGCTCTCGAGCAGCTGGACCCCGTTGATCCAGGGCATCGTGATGTCGATGAGCGCGACGGCATACCGGTCGCCCTGCTGCACGGACGATGCCGCGACGCGGGGATCGCTCTCCGCGCGCACATCCCGGATGCCCGCGCTGATCAGGCCCCGCTTGACGCTGTCGAGAAAATCCATTTCGTCGTCGACGACAAGAACCACTTCGCTCATGACTCAGCTCCCTTTTGCTCGGATGATTGTTCCCGGTGATCCGGATCGTTCAGGTCGGGCAGCATGACGCGGAAGGTCGTGCCCCGGCCGATTTCGCTCTCCACGGTGATGGACCCCTTGGCGGACTCGATCAGGTTTTTCGAGATGTAGAGCCCCAGGCCCGTGCCCAGCCCCTCCTCCTTCGTCGTGAAGAAGGGGTCGAAGATGCGGGACGCCGTTTTGCCGTCCATCCCGCAGCCGTTGTCTTCGACTTCCACGACCAGCCCTTCCCCCTCCGTACCCTGCTGCACCGTAAGCAGGATCCGGGAGTCGGGCTTGTCCGCCGCCTGGGCGGCATTGATCAGCAGGTTGATGAGGGTCTGCTCGATGGCGTCGGGGTCGGTGACCATTTCGGGCATGTCGGGCTGCACCCGCACGTCGAAGGTCTTCACCGTCTTGCGGATCTGCGTGTGGCAGATGGCGACGGCCCTCTCCGCGACTGCGGTGGGCAGGATCGGCCGGGCCCCCTTCTCGTCTTTCTTGCGCGAGAATTCCTTGAGCTTGGCCACGGTGGCGTTGATCCGCGTGGAGCCATGCTCGATGTTCTCGAGCAGCTTCATCACGTCGGCCCGGAATTCCGTGTACGGCATGCCCTGGACCTCGTAGTGGGGCGTCCGGGAGGCGTGCTCGTCGAGGACGGGCAGGATATCCTGGATGTAGTCGCGCAGGATCGGCATGTTGAAGCTGATGAAGTTGTTCGGGTTGTTGATCTCGTGGACGATCCCGGAGATCAGAAGCCCCAGGGAGGCAAGTTTTTCGCTCTGGATCAGCTCCCGCTCCATCAGCCGCTGCCGCGTCCGGTCGGTGACCCGGATGATGGCCATGCGCTGCCCCTCGTCGCCGGCCAGCACGGGGTAGACGAACACCTCCTCGTACCGGGCGGATTCCCCCCTCGTGGCCAGCTCGTGACGGGCCGGCTCCCGCTCGCCGATGACGGCCTGGACGAGGTTCGTTTCCTCCGCGCCGTACCGTGCCCGGAAGGTCTCCAGGCAGGAGGTGCCGATCAGCTCCCGGTACAGCGAGGCGCCGAGGAACTGCAGGGCCGCCCGGTTGAGCATGACCACCGTCATGTCCTCCCGGACCATGACCAGCGGGTCCGAGATGCCGTCGAACACCGACCGGAGCGTGTTGCGGCTCTCCCGGATCTGCTGCTCCGACTGGATGCGCTCCGTGATGTCCCGGCAGACGCCCTGGTGCTCGACGAGGCTCCCGGCCTCGTCGTAAATGGCGCGGTTCGTCCAGTGCAGCCAGCGAAGCGTGCCGTCGGGCATCTCGATGCGGAACTCCAGGTGAAAGACCGGGCGATCCGGGGCCAGGGCGCCGTAGGCGGCCCAGAGTCTCTTCCGGTCGCCGTGCGGGATCGACGGCAGGTAACGCGACCCGAGAAGTTCGTCCCGGTCCTTGCCGAAATAGCGGCAGAAGGCCTCGTTGACGAAGGAGATCGTCCCGTCGGGCCGGAAGCGGCAGATGATCTCCGTCTGGTCCTCGACGATGGCCCGGTAGATCTGCTCGCTCTTGACGAGGGCTTCCTCCGTCTTGCGGTGCTCCTCGAGCTCGATCCGCAGCAGCATGTTGGCGACGTCGAGTTCCCGGGTCTGCTCGGCGACCTGCTTCTCGAGGTCCTTCTTGGCGAAGAGCAGGATGCGGGCGGCCTTCTTCTGGGCCGTGATGTCCAGGGCCGTGAACACGACCCCCGCGGCGCGGTTTCCCGGGTCGATGGGCGCGGAGCTCAGGTGAATGTCGATGACGGCTCCGTCCTTGCGACGCCAGCGCGTTTCGACGGCCCCCTTGCCCCGGGTTTCCATCACTGCCTGTTTCTCCCGCCCCACCCGCTCGAACTCCTCCTGGTCCGGGTACAGGATGCGGGCGCTCTTGCCCTTGAGCTCGTCGGCGTCGTACCCCGTCAGCGCGGTGACGCCCTCGTTCACCCACTCCAGGGTGCGGTCGTGCACCATGCCCACGCCGATGGGTGCCGCCTGCAGGATGCTCCCCAGCAGGGCCTCGTTCTTGCGCAGGGCCTCCTGGACCGTCCGGAGCTCGGTGACGTCCGTGATGATGCCCGTCGAACCCGCCACGCGCCCGTCCTTGATGATGGGCCGAGCCATGTTGAGCCCGAAGAACCGGCTCCCGTTTTTCCTCAGCATGGCGTACTCGAAGCCGAAGGCCGTACCTTCGCGGATCCTCGGAACGTTGCGGGCCAGATCGTCCAGCGACTCGGGGGCGACGACCTCCGCGAACCGGACGCCCTTTTCGACCTCGTCGGCGCTGAACCCGAACATGTCCAGAGCCGTGCGGTTCGCGTAGACGACGCGGCCGTCCAGGGTCGCCTCGTAGATCCCCGCCGGCATGTTGTCGGCCAGTTCGCGGTAGCGCGACTCGCTCGCCCGGAGGGCCTCCTCGGCCTTTTTCTGCTCCGTCACGTCGAGGGCCGTCACGACGACCCCTTTCGCCGGGTCCTCGGGGAAGATGGCCGACATGCTCAGCAGCACGTCGATCGTCGAACCGTCCTTTCTCGTCCAGCGGGCATCCGTCGTCCCGATTCCGTCCCGCTCGATCCCGCGGAAGAAATCCTCCCCCACGCGAAGGAACTCCTCGTCGCTCTCGTACAGGACCCGGGTCGAGTTGCCTTCCAGCTGCTCCCGGCCGTAGCCGGTCATCCGCTGGTATCGTTCGTTGAGCCACTTCAGGGTGCGTCCCTCGCCGAAAGAGATCCCGATCGGGGCCGCCTGCAGAATGCTGCGCAGCATGGCCTCGTTTTCCCGCAGGGCGCCCTGCGTCTCTTTGAGGGCGCTGATGTCCGTGCAG
>JALOPC010000206.1 GCA_025454095.1 Syntrophales bacterium
GACCATCGCCGTCCCTGTCGTGATCCTGGGGACCTTTGCGGTCCTGGGCTTCTTCGGCTTCTCCATCAACATGCTGACCATGTTCGCCATGGTGCTGGCCATCGGCCTGCTCGTCGACGACGCCATCGTCGTCGTGGAGAACGTGGAGCGGATCATGAGCGAGGAGGGCCTCTCGCCCCGGGAGGCCACGGCGAAGTCCATGGACCAGATCACGAGCGCCCTGATCGGCATCGGGCTCGTGCTCTCGGCGGTCTTCGGCCCCATGGCCTTCTTCCCCGGCTCCACGGGTGTCATCTACCGCCAGTTCTCGGTCACGGTCATCTCCTCCATGCTCCTGTCGGTGCTGGTGGCCCTGATCCTCACGCCCGTGCTCTGCGCCACGCTGCTCAAGCCGGTGCCCAGAGGGCACGAGCCGGCGGAGAACGCCGTCTGGTTCCTGCGCCCCTTTTTCCGCTGGTTCGACAGCCGGTTCTTCCGAGTCCGCGATCTGTACATGCGCCTGGTCCGCCGTTCCATCGCGAACAAGCTGCGGTACCTGGCCGTCTTCGTCCTCATCGTGGCGGCCATGGCGGTCCTGTTCCTTCGCATGCCCACGGCCTACCTCCCCGACGAGGACCAGGGGATCCTGCTGGTGCAAGCCATGCTCCCGGCCAACTCGACCCTGGAGCAGACCGAAGAGGTGATGAAACGGGTCCGGACCTATTTCTCCGAGAACGAGCAAGAGTCGGTGGAAGCCGTGTTCACCATTTCCGGCATCAGTTTCTCGGGCCGGGGGCAGAACGCGGGGTTTTCCTTCATCAAGCTCAAGGACTGGGACCTCCGCGATCGGGCGGATCTTCGGGTCACGGCCCTGGCCGGAAGGGCCATGGGGGAGTTCTCGAGGATCCGCAACGCCATGGTGTTCGCCTTCGCGCCGCCGGCGGTGGTGGAGCTGGGGCAGGCCAAGGGGTTCGACTTCCAGCTGCTGGACCGCGGCGGACTGGGCCACGCCAGGCTCATGGAAGTCCGCAACCAGCTCCTCGGCATGGCGGCCAGGGACCCGGTCATGACGAAGGTTCGCCCCAACGGCCTGGAGGACGTGCCCGAGTACCGCGTCGACGTGGACTGGGAGAAGGCCGGCGCCCTGGGCGTGCCGATCGCCTCGATTCACCACACGATCGCGGCGGCCTTCGGGAGCGCCTACGTCAACGACTTCATCCAGGCAGGACGGGTCAAGCGCGTCTACGTCCAGGCCGACGCCCCGTACCGCATGCTGCCCACCGACCTGGAGCGGCTCCACGTGCGCAACACCGCGGGCCGGATGGTGCCCTTTTCGTCCTTCGCCTCCGGCCACTGGACGTCGGGCTCCCCGAAGCTGGAGCGCTTCAACGGCTTCCCGTCCATCAACATCCTGGGCGAGGCGGCGCCGGGCCGGAGCTCCGGCGAGGCCATGCAGGCCATGGAGGGCTTCGTCCGGGAGCTGCCCCAGGGCGTCGGGTCAGACTGGCAGGGGCTGTCCTACCAGGAGCGGATGTCCAGCTCGCAGGCCCCCCTGCTGTACGCCTTTTCCATCTTCGTGATCTTCCTGTGCCTGGCGGCGCTCTACGAGAGCTGGCCCATCCCCATTTCGGTCCTGCTGGTCCTGCCCCTCGGGGTGATCGGCGGCGTCATCGCATCGAGCCTGCGCGGGCTTCCCAACGACGTGTACTTCCAGATCGGCCTGCTGGCCACGCTGGGCCTGACGACGAAGAACGCCATCCTGATCGTCCAGTTCGCCAAGGCGGGCGTGGAGCAGGGGATGGGGCTTATCGAGGCCACCCTGGAGGGGGCGAGACTGCGCTTCCGCCCGATCATCATGACCTCGCTTGCCTTCGGCTTCGGTGTGCTGCCGCTGGCCGTGGCGACCGGCGCCGGGGCGGGGGCCCAGAACGCCATCGGCACGGGCGTGCTGGGGGGCATGGTGACGGCCACGGTCCTGGTGATCATTTTTGCGCCCCTCTTCTTCGTGCTCGTCGAGACCTTCCTCGGCAAGGGCCGCAGAGGGACCGCCGTTGCGTCGGGCGGAGGCCACCCATCCCTGGCGGCGCTGAAAGAAAGACTCTCGGGCACGAGGGAGCGGCTTTTCGGGAAGCGGGGAAGGCCGGAAGCGGCCGAGACAGATGACGGTACCCCATCAGAGGATCGATGATATGAGAAGGACCTTTTTCTTTATCCTGATCGTTGCGCTCCTGGGGGGATGCTCCCTGGCGCCCACGTATACGCGCCCCGAGGCCCCCGTGCCCGCCTCTTGGCCGGCCTCATCGGGTCCACAAGCGGACAACACGAAGCAGGCCGCTGCGGATGTCCCGTGGAAAGAATTTATCGTCGACGAGAAACTGCAGAAGGTCGTCGGCCTGGCGCTTTCCAACAACCGTGACCTGCGCGTGGCCGCGCTGAACGTCCAGAGAACACAGGCCCTGTACCGCATCCAGCGTGCCGAGCTGCTGCCGTCCGTGAACGCCGGCGCCGTGTTCAGCAAGGAGCGGGTGCCCGGGATCCTCTCGGGCAGCGGACAGCCGAAGACGACGGAGCTCTACAACGTCAACGTGGGCATCAGCCAGTGGGAGATCGATCTCTTCGGTCGCATCCGCAATCTCAGCGATGCGGCCCTCGAGCAGTTCTTCGCCGTGGAGCAGGCCCGCGCGAGCGCGCAGATCGCGCTGGTGGCCGAGGTGGCCAACGTCTACCTCGCCCTAGCCGCGGACCGCGAGAATCTGAAGCTTGCCCAATCGACCCTCGAGACCCAGCAGGAGACCTACGAGATGATCCGCCGCCGCGCCGAGGTCGGCGCCTCCTCCGATCTCGACCTGCGCCAGGCCCAGACCCGGGCGGATGCGGCGCGGGTCGACATCGCCCGGTACACGAGCCAGGTGGCCCTCGACGAGAATGCGCTGCGGCTCCTGGTCGGGTCCCCGGTGCCTCCCGAGCTTCTGCCCGACGCGCTGGACGACGTGGCGGCGCCCCGCGACTTCACCCCCGGCCTGCCCTCCGAGGTGCTGCAGCGCCGCCCCGACATCCTGCAGGCCGAAGCTCAGCTGCGGGCGGCCCACGCGAACATCGGTGCGGCGCGGGCGGCCTTCTTCCCCCGCATCGCGCTCACGACGAGCATCGGCACCACGAGCGACCAGCTCTCCGGGCTCTTCACGTCCGGTTCCGAGACCTGGTCCTTCATTCCGCAGATCGTCATGCCGATCTTCGACGCCCGGACGTGGGCGGCCTACGACGTGACGAAGGTGGACCGGGAGATCGCCCTGGCCCAGTACGAGAAGGCGATCCAGGCGGGATTCCGGGAAGTGGCCGACACCCTGGCCCAGCGCGAAACCCTGGGGGATCAGCTCCGGGCCCAGCAGTCGCTCGTGGAGGCCTCGGAGGTCGGATACCGCCTCTCCGATGCGCGCTACACGAGGGGGATCGACAGCTACCTGCGCGTTCTGGACGCACAGCGCTCGCTCTACAGCGCGCAGCAGGGGCTCATCGTCGTCCGCCTGGCCCGGCTCGCCAACCTGGTGACCCTCTACAAGGTGCTGGGGGGAGGCGCGTTGTAAATTAAATTGGGAGGAAGGTGACATCCATGAAACAACGGGGCAAACACGCTGATGAATGTTCAATCCCCATAAGCCCCGAAGAAAAGTACCGCAGCCTGTTCGACCATGCCGGAGAGGGGATTTACCAGTCCTCCGTATCCGGCCGGATCCTCAGCATCAACCCCACCCTCGCGCGGCTGTTCGGGTACGGTTCCCCCGAGGAAATGAAAAGGAATATCAAGAATGCCTATCGGCAGATCTACGCGGACCGCAAACAGAGGGAAAAAGTCATGCGGGTGGTCGAGGCCCGGGGGCATGCACAGTACGAGTTCCGATTTCTCCGAAGGGACAGGAGCCAGGGATGGGGTTTTACGAGCATGCACGCCGTTCGCAACGCCGAGGGCAAGACCGCTTACTACGAGGGCTTTTTCGTGGACATCACGGAGCGCAAGCGGATGGAGGAAAAACTCCGCGAGGCGCATGATCTCCTTGAG
>JALOPC010000018.1 GCA_025454095.1 Syntrophales bacterium
TGCCACCTGAGGCAGCGCTGCTGCCAGGAGCAGCGCAACGGTGACCCCTCTGCCGATTCTTGACACTCGCTTCATTGCGGACCCTCCTCCTGCACAAAATAGACTCAACTGCGCGTACAACGCCGTCCTACTTCACGGAATAGCCTTTCCCCTCCAGGCAGGCGCCTCGCGCCCGGAGATAATCCTGCTGCTTCGCGCTTTTCTGAGCCGATGCCTGCTGCTGCGCCTGGGCCTGCTGCTGTTGCGCCTGCTGTCGGCTCTGACTTCGGCCGGCCACGGCTCCCGCCGCGGCTCCGACGGCAGCGCCTTTTCCCGCCTCACCGCCAAGCGAGCCCGCGGCCGCGCCCACGACAGCGCCCCGCGTCGCTCCGCGGACACCGGATCCCGGTTGGGCGCCTGCCGGTTGCTGTGCCGCCTGCTGCGGGGGGGCCTGTGCAGCCGCCGTGGGATCGTAGCCGGTCTGCTTGACGGCCCAGCTGTGGCATTCATACTCGTCTTTCTTCTGCTGTTCCGCCGATTGCCCTTTCTGCGGGAACACGTATTGCTGCTGCGCCGCAGCCAGTCCTGCCCAGGTGATGAAAAAAGTAACTGCCACCAGGAAAATCGTCAGTCTTCGCATCTCCATCCTCCTTATCCGCGTATTCATTCTATTGCCCCATCGGACCCGTCTTCGACGGGATCCATGCATTCAGGTCTTTCAAGAGACGCTGTTGTCTTCCGACTTCATTCAACGGGTTTTGCCAGCCTGTCCGCGAAGGTTCTGTCGCATCATGTTGCAACGGACGACATTCGTGCATCAGGCCTCCGTCCTCATCCGTTTCAGGGCTTCGACCCCCTCCCACGGTGCATCGCTACCCAACCGAACCCTACCCGACTTGCCCAGCAGGTCGATGGCACCAATCAGGGCGATCCCGCTTCCGGATTGTATGAAGGCTTCAAGGACGCTCAGCGCATCCCAGTCGCCGGAAAGGCTGAAGCTCTCCCCATCCTCGGAAGTCTGGGAAATAGTGCCTTCCTGGCAGCCCTGCTTGCGCATCGTGGTCAGGAGCGCGTACAGGGTCTGGTAAAGCTCGCTGGCCTTTCCGGATTTGGCCCTGACTTCGATCATCAGTTTCATGATCTTCCCTTCTTTTTCAAGACCGTTGGGCAGGATGTTACCCGTGTCAACATTCTTCTTCGGGCGGTTACGCAACAAGTTGACTGTGGTAGGATGAAGCTATTAATTTCAATAAATATTCCAGCGAAGAGCAAAAATAGACAAATGTATAACTACTTGATAATGCGTCGATATATCGCAATGAGGATGATTAAGGACATCACGGGAGAAACAAAAAACCCTCAGCATAGTGCGGAACCGCATTATGCTGAGGGTTAATCGCTGAGGGTTATTACTGGATCAGGTACGCCGGATGCCCAGTTTCTTCATTCGTAAGCGAAGTGTACTGGGGTGCAGGTTAAGGATCCTGGCCGCGCCCTGCGGTCCCTCTATCCTCCAGCCGGTCTCACGGAGAACCCGGAGGATGTATTCCCTCTCCATGGAAGCCAGGTCTTTCAATGGCGCGTCGGCGGCTCCGGCAACCCGGAGCGGCTCGAGACGGTCCGCCAGCCGAAACACGGTGCCTTCGGTTGTGATCACGGCCCGTTCGATGACATGTTCGAGTTCCCTGACGTTGCCGGGCCAGCTGTAATCCTCGAGGGCCTTCATGGCAGTCTTTGGGATGGTTTCGATCCGCCGGCCGAATTTCCTGGAATACTTGTCCACGAAAAAGCGAACGAGCTCCGGTATATCCGTTACCCTTTCCCGGAGCGGCGGGATCGAGACGGGGAAGACATTGAGCCGGTAATAGAGATCTTCCCGGAACCGCCCCGCCTGTGCTTCCTTGCGCAGGTCTCGGCTCGTCGAGGCAATGACCCTCACATCCACCTTGATCGTTTTGGCGCTTCCCAGCCTTTCGAACTCGCCGTCCTGGAGGACGCGCAGCAGTTTCGACTGGAGCTCCAGCGGCAATTCGCCAATCTCGTCCAGGAAAATCGTCCCGCCGTCGGCTACCTCGAAGCGGCCCGCCTGCCGGGCATGGGCCCCCGTGAAGGCGCCCTTTTCCCGGCCGAAGAGCTCGCTCTCGATGAGATTGGCGGGCAGGGCGGCACAGTTGACCGTGACCATGGGTTTGTCCCGACGGGAGCTTTGTCCATGTATCGCATTGGCAATCAACCCCTTCCCGGTACCCGTCTCGCCGAGGATCAGCACGGCTGCGTCCGTCGGTGCGACCTGTCCCGCACGGAAGAGAACATAGTTGAGGGCGGCGCTCTTCCCGATGATATTCCCGAAGCCCATCTCCCGCCCCAGTTCCTCTCGCAGGTAAATGTTCTCGTCTTCCAGCTGGAGCTTCAGTCGTTCGATCTCCCCGAGCTGCTCCCGGAGCTGGGCCTCCATCGCCTTGCGCTCGGTGATGTCGATGGATATCCCCATGAGGCGACGCGATTTACCGGAGGCGTCGATGAGCAGGCGACCCTGCGTATTGACCCACATCAAATTTCCGGGGGTCACGGTGACGCGATATTCGACGTTGACATGCTCGCCCGATTTGGCCTTCTCGAGGCTTTCGACAATCCGTTCGCGATCCGCGGGATGTACGTGAGCGAGAAACCTCGCAAAGGGAAGATCCTGGCCCGGTACCAGTCTGTAGGGGTCGCGACCCTCTTCCGTCGACCATATCATTTCCGTATCCAGATCCAGTTCCCAGAGGCGCGCATCTGCTGATGCCACGGCGAGGCTCAGGCGCTCCTCGCTTTCGCGCAGGGCCTGCTCTTTATCCCTGCGTTCCATGGCATTCACGAAAATCTCGCCGAGAAGCCGCAAACGCGGGATGAGATCCTCGGGCCAGACCCGCTCGTTCTTTACCGAATTGATGGCGATAACATGAACGGCGGAGCCGCCGGTGATGATCGGAATATCCAGACTGGATCGAATACCCCATTCGGCGTATCTTTGTTTGTCCACAGACGCCTCAGGCGGCAGATCATCGAGCCTCGAGAAAGACACCACCTCGAGCTTTTTCGCCAGTTTTTCGGACACCCACGGGTAAAGGGACATGGGCAGTTCGACCCCGACGGGAACAGACGGAACGTACTGACTGTAAACGGCGTGGGTGATCCGATAGGCGGACTTATGCGGCAATGACCGCAACACTCCGGCGCGGTCGACCTGGAAGAATTCCAGAATTTGTCTCAGTCCGTAATCAATCTCCGAATCCACCTGATCAGCAGGGATGCCGACAAACTTGGCAGAAAGGTCCGCCAACAATCTTTCAAACTCCAGATGCGATTGGGGTCCAGCCTTCCTGTCCGGTTGTTCGAGTGTCTGTCTATTCATTGAAGGCATCCTTCCTTGCCGGGAAGTCCTGTCTGCAGATTCGATGAGCGACTGTATCCACATCTACTGGATCAGACACGGTCGTTCATGAATATTTCCTGTCGCTGTGCACGGTAACGGGTTCAGATGATCCCATAAAATGCAGTGCGGGGGATCATCTTACGGAAATCTTGAATTCAGGGCGCTATTCGCCGCATGTCGCCTTCCGGGTGGAAAGGATCATCTTGATCCGTCACGAAGGATCCAACCCTAAAATTCTCTCCAGCATGGCCATGGCCCGTTCCCGGTGCGTGCCGGGCCAGTACACCCGACCGCATCCCGCGCACAGACGGAACTCCCGCTGTGTCCGATAGACATACTCCGGAATCCTCTCCCGGACATCTTCCCGATCAACCGGGCCCAGGGAAATGTTGCACTCGAGGCAGATTGTAAAGAAGGCCTCGGGGTCCGGTTTGACGTTCAGTTTTCGCAGGACCTCGGCGATCTGGTCCTCCAGCCGGTCGCTCTCCACGAACAGGACGATGCCGGGGTGCTGCCGGGCCAGGACGTCCCTGCGCCGCGTCAGGGCCGCCCTGCCTTCCCGCTCCGCCGCGCGCAGAAACGAGCGGTCCGCTTCGCCGCGCCAGTACGCCGTGTCGAAGCCGAGCATCCTCAGCCATCGCGACAGTCGCCCCAGAGATCGGTCGGCAATGAATTGCATGGTGTCCCGGCAGGTCAAGGACAGTCGTGTCTAGATCACCCCCGCCGGCGGGGGCGGCGGTGTGGAGGATCCTCGCAGGAGGGAGAGGTTCTTCTGTTCCAGGTCGTCGATCTTCTTGTAGAGCTTGTTCATCCGGAGCGTCATGCGGAGCTTGTCGATGGCGCCGAGCAGCGCGGCGAAGACGAACCCGCAGATGAAGAAGCCGAACACGATGATGTAGAGCGGAACCTCGGCGTAGAGGTAGCCGTAGTACTTCAGCGACACGCTGTAGGGGTTCTCGAAGGCAAAGGTGACAAAGAAAAAGGCAAAGGCCAGGATGACGATCAGGTAGATGAACCTCATGGCTGGATCCCCTCCTCGTATTTCCTGAAATGCGGCATGAGCGCTTCCTTCGTTTTCATGAGATCCTCGGAGATGATCCTCACCTCCCCGAAGACGGACAGGGCGTTCGTGTCGCCGACCCAGCGGGGGACGATGTGCATGTGCAGGTGGTCCTCGACGCCGGCGCCCGCCGCGCGGCCCAGGTTCATCCCGAGGTTGAACCCCTGGGGATTGAACGCCTCCTTGAGCACCCGGACGCATCGGGCCGTGAGCTCGAACATCTCGCAGTGCTCCTCGAGGCTGAGTTCCTCGATGTTGTGGACGTGCCGGTGCGGCGCGACCATGAGGTGGCCCGTGATGTACGGGTAGCGGTTCATGATGATGAAGGCGTGCCTGCCGTCGTACAGCACAAACCCGCTGTCCCGTATGGAGTCCCTGCAGAAAATGCAGCCTTCCACCTTCTTCCCCCTGATGTATTCCATTCGCCACGGCGCGTAGATGCTCTTCATGTCATCCATCCTGCCTGCACGGCCCCAATTCGTCCACGGCGATGATCCGCCCCTCGATGGCGTCCGTGCCGACCTCCAGAAGACCCACCGTGGTGGAGCTCGCGTGACGCCGGTCGCAGGCCGATCCGGGGTTGAAAAAAAGGATCCCGTCCCGGACACGGTTTGCCGGACAATGGCTGTGGCCGTAGACGATGCAGTCGACCTTCTCGAACTCCAGCAGGAGACGATCCTCCAGGCCGGCGGGGGCGCCCCAGCCGTGGATCAGCCCGATCCGGAAGCGGCCCACCTCGATCACCCGCTTGTACGGGAATGCCTCCCCGACGCGAGGGGGGTCCATGTTGCCGCAGACGGCAATCACGTCCCGGTCCCCGAAGGCCTCCAGCACCGCCAGCTCGACGAGGTCGCCCGCGTGGAGGATCATCCCGGCATCGTGGAAGTGCTTCCGGACGATGGCGAGGAGCCTGTCGTCGGGCCCCCGGAGATGCGTGTCGGAGATGACGCCGATCTTCAATCCTCACCCTCCCGGAACGGCGTGATTATATCGCCCGTCCGCAAAAAGACAAGTGTTTTTTGGGCTCTGCAAGTCCCTGCCCCGCTTTCGGTTTGACTTTTTACGGGCTCGGGACTAAGATCGGAACGGGCGGAAAAGGAAGCGGGACATGCTGGAGAACACCCTCGAAAAAATAGCCGAGAAGATCCTGAGCCTCGACGAGGCATCGCTTGCCGCCCTCTGGGACCGGTACAAACAGAAGATGGAAAAGTTCCAGCCCACGAGGGAGTGGGAACGCTCCGTCATCGTGTTTTTCATCATCAACTCCGTACGCGTCAAGAACCATATCTTCAACGAGCGCATCCTGCAGCATCAGCAGCCCGGCGAGCCCAAGCCGGAAGAGCCGGCTCCAAAGGGAAAACCGAACCTCAAGCTCGTAAAGTAGATGGACAGATCCCAGGCCCTCAAGCGCATCCACGAACTCCGGGACCTCATCGAGCACCACAATCTCCGCTACTACCAGCTCGACGACCCCGAGATATCCGATCAGGAGTACGACGGGCTCCTGCGCGAACTCACGGAACTCGAGGAGCGGCACCCCGACGTAGACCGCACCGCGTCCCCCACCCAGCGCGTGGGCGCCGCGCCGCTGGAGAAGTTCCGCTCCGTCACCCACCTGACCCCGATGCTCAGCCTCGCCAACGCCTTCTCCGAGGAAGAGGTGACCGAGTTCGACGAGCGGTTGAGGCGCCTGATCGGCGACCGGACGGATCTGGATTTCGTCGCGGAGCCGAAGATCGACGGCGTTGCCGTCAACCTGGTTTACGCAAACGGTCTGCTCGCCGTGGGCTCCACCCGCGGCGACGGCTTCACCGGCGAGGATGTGACGCAGAACCTCCGGACCATCCGCACCCTGCCCCTGAAGATGACGCCCCGCACCCGGGGCGGGTTGCCGGCTCGCATCGAGATCCGCGGGGAGGTCTACCTCGAAAAGGAGGCGTTCCGAAGGCTCAACGAGCGCAGGATTGCGCAGGGGGAGAACGCATTCGCCAACCCGCGCAATGCCGCGGCGGGTTCCCTTCGCCAGCTCGACCCCCGCATCACGGCCAGGCGGCCCCTCGGCATCTTCTGCTACGGCGCAGGGACCGTCGAGGGCGCACACTTCGGTACCCACTGGGACATCCTCGAGGCCCTGCGCGATTGGGGCTTCCCCACGAACCCGAATATCCGGCTTGCCCGAAGCATCGAGGACTGCATCGCCTACCGGCGTCACATCGAATCCATCCGGGAGAGGCTCCCCTACGAAATCGACGGGATCGTCCTCAAGGTCAACTCCCTCTCCCTCCAGGATCAGCTGGGCATGGTCTCCCGGAGCCCCCGCTGGGCCGTGGCGGTCAAGTTCGCCCCCACCCAGGCCACGACGGTCATCGAGGACATCATTGTCGGCATCGGAAGGACCGGCGTCCTGACGCCCGTGGCGGTCATGAAACCCGTTCAGGTCGGCGGGGTGACCGTCACCCACGCGACGCTCCACAACGAGGACGAAATCCTGAAGAAAGGCGTCCACGTGGGGGACACGGTCATCGTCCAGCGGGCAGGCGACGTCATTCCCGAGGTGGTGAAGGTCATCGAGTCGAAACGGACGGGACGCGAGAAACCCTTCCGGATGCCCGATCGGTGCCCCTTCTGCGATTCCCCCGTGGTCCGGCCCGAGGGGGAAGCAGCCCGCCGCTGCGTCAACCCGGACTGCGGCGCCCAGCTGCGGGAACGGATCAAGCACTTCGTGTCCCGCAACGGGATGGACATCGAGGGGATCGGCGACAAGATCGTCAACCGCCTGCTGGAGTCCGGCATTATCCGGGACGCGGCGGACCTGTACCGCATCACCAAGGAGCAGCTCCTCGAGCTCGAGCGATTCGCCGACAAGTCCGCGGAGAACCTGGTCGCGGCCATCGCCGGATCGAAACGGCCGCCGCTTGAACGGTTCCTGTTCGCCCTGGGCATCCGGCACGCAGGCGATTACGTGGCGAAGATCCTGACGAAGAGATTCGGCAGCATCGGGGCGATCGAGGCGGCAAGCCAGGAGGAGCTCAAGGCGGTCGAGGGGATCGGGCCTACCATTGCCGAAAGCATCTTTGCGTTCTTTCACGAGCCGCACAACCTTGCCGTCCTCAGGAAACTCGAGCAGGCCGGCGTAAGGCCCGTTTCGGAACAGAAGCCAACCTCGTCGGCCCTCGCGGGCAAGACCTTCGTCTTCACCGGGGGGCTCAGGGGTTTCTCGCGGGAGAAGGCCAAAGACATGGTGGAATCCCTCGGCGGGTCGGCCACGTCTTCCGTGTCGAAGAAGACCGATTACGTCGTCGCCGGCGAGGACCCGGGCTCGAAGATCGAGAAGGCCAAGTCCCTGGGCGTGACGATCCTCGACGAGGACGGCTTCCTGACGCTCATCCGCGAGGCGGAAGGGTCGTAGACAAGCGATCTCCGTCACGCGTCGGAGAAAACGGGGGTGCCCCATGGGCGCAGACGGGAAACGCGTCCACGTCATCGTCACCGGCATGGTGCAGGGCGTCTTCTTCCGGGTAAAGACCCGCAACGAGTCCATCCGGAACAACGTGCGGGGATGGGTGCGCAACCTCCCCGACGGGCGCGTCGAGGCGGTGTTCGAGGGAAACCCCGACGACGTCGACCGCGTCGTCGCGTGGTGCCGCATCGGCCCCAGCCACGCAGCCGTCGAGCACGTGGAGGCGGTCGAGGAGACCTACTCGGGAGCCTTCCGGGACTTCAGCATCCGCTACGGGCCCTGAACGGCGCCGCCCATCCCGGGCAACCCATACCGTGAACGCATCATCCAGACATAAGGAGGGGAATGTGATGAAGAGAGTCCGTCTGTCGTGCGCGGCCCTGTTGAGCCTGCTCCTCGCCCTGGCCCTGAGCCACCCGGCCCTCGCAGCCGGCGAAGGCGCAAAGCTCGCCGACCATTACCTCAAGAAACAGCCTGCACCGGCCCTCGACCCGGCCCCGACCCTCGAGCAGGCCATGAAGATCCAGGCCGAGTACATTGCCGCGATCATGCCGGCATACGGCAGGGTGGTCGGCTACAAGGCGGGGCTGACGAACCCCAGCGTCCAGAAAGTCTTCGGGGTCAATGCACCGGTTCGCGGAACGCTCCTGGAGAAGATGCTCCTCAAATCGGGCACGGCGATCGAGGCGAATTTCGGGGCGAGGCCGCTTTACGAGGGAGACCTGATCCTGAGGGTCGGCAGCGAAGCGCTCAACACGGCGAAAACGCCGATGGAGGCGCTTGCCGGCATCGATGCGGCCGTCCCCTTCATCGAACTGCCCGATCTCGTCTACGCAAAAGACGTGAAGATCAACGGGGCCCTGCTTGCCGCCGTAAACGTCGCCGCCCGCTACGGAGTCGTGGGGGACGCCATCCCGGTCCAGGCGACGCCCGAGTGGATGGAGAGGCTCAAGAGCTTCACGTGCCGGATCTACGACGAGAAGGGGACGATGCTGATCGAGGCCCCCGGATCGAGCCTGCTCGAACACCCGATGAACGTCGTCCTCTGGATCCGCGATTCCCTGAAAGCCGACGGTATTGCACTGAAGAAGGGGGATCTGCTGTCTCTGGGCACGATCACGAAGCTCACCCCCACCGCGCCCAACACGACCGTCAAGGCCCGCTATGTCGGCCTCGACCCGAAAGGTCCCGTCGAGATCTCGGTGATTTTCAAGTAAGCCGAACATCCCGCACGTCGGTCAGCGGCCATGAGCGCCTGCCGGCGCCATGGCCGCTTTTGCGGCCTGCGGGCAAACAGACGGTCTCCTTGACAGACCGGCGAATCTCCTTTACAGTGCGGCACGTGCGGCTCCGGACGACGTCCGGGTCTTCGCAGAAGACGAATCCCGGTACGACGACCCGAGCAACCATGAAACCAACCGACAAGACAGGCCCCGGCGCAGAACCTCGAACGCGACCCGAACCCGATCCCTCTTCCCCCGCCCGATCCCGAAGCAGCGACCACATCTTCCGGACCCTCACGGAAAAATCATTCGTGGGGATGTACGTCGCGCAAGGCGGGCTGTTCGTTCGCGTCAACCCGATCATCGCCTCCGTCTCAGGCTATGCCGTCGAAGAGCTCGAAGGCCGCAGGGCCGACAGCCTCATCCACCCCGACGACGTGGAGTACGTCAAGCGGATGGCGCGGGAGATGCTGCGCGGCCGCCGCACGACGGCCCACGAGTTCCGCATCGTCACCTGCACGGGGGATATCCGCTGGGTGATGGAAGCGGTCACGCCGATCACGTACTCGGGCCGACCCGCCATTTTCGGCCATTTCATGGACATCACCGACCGCAAGGGCATGGAGGAACGGCTGCGCGAGTCTGAAACCCTCTACCGCACCATCTTCGAGACGACGGGAACGGCCACGATCATCATCGAGGAGGACACGACCGTCGCCCTGGTCAACTCGGAGTTCGAGCGTCTCTTCGGAGCCCCCAAGGACTACTGGGAAGGAAAGCGCAGCTGGCTCGAATTCGCGGCCGACAAGGAGCGCGACCGGATGCTGCAGTATCACAACCTGAGGCGCCTCGACCCCGGTGCGGCGCCCGGCCGCTACGAATTCCGTTTCGTCGATCGCAAAGGCGACGTGAAAGACGTTCTCGTCACGATCTCCATGATCCCGGGAACCCGTCGCAGCGTCTCCTCGCACGCCGATATCACGGAGCTGAAACGCCAGGAAAAGGCCCTGATCCGGCGCGAGAGGGAGATCCAGGCCAAGTCGCGCAATCTCGAGGAGATGAACACGGCGCTGAAGGTCCTCCTCAAGCAGCGCGAGCAGGACCAGCACGACATGGAGGACAAGGTGCTGGCCAACATCAAGCACCTCGTCATCCCCTACCTGGGCAAGCTCAAGACCGGGCACCTCGGCGAAACGGAGCGCTCCTGCGTCAAGGTCCTGGAGTCGAACCTGCTGAGCATCATTTCGCCCTTTTCCCAGCGGCTCTCCTCCAAGTTCCTCAACCTCACCCCCAAGGAACTCCAGGTGGCCAATCTCGTCAAGGAAGGTCGGACGAGCAAGGAAATCGGCGAGCTGCTGGACGTCTCGCCTGCGACAGTCGCCCTCTACCGAAACCGGATCCGGAAAAAGCTCGCCGTCACCGGCAAGAAGGTCAACCTCCGCACGTACCTCGCCTCCCTGAACTGAGCATATATTTTTCATATACAGTTTATCTTCATTCTTATCCCATTGCCCTTCATGATGTCCTGCTTTACACTGCTCCACGTCATCGGACGTCAGGCTGTCCACCCGATCCGAAGGCCCCCTTCGGCGGTTTCCAAGACGCGTACGTGTGTCCGTCGGCCTGGCTTCCCGGCGTTGAGTCCCCACGCCAGGATGTCGAACAACGGAGGTCGTCGCACCCATGATTCCCGCCAGTGCCGATCGAATGCTCCCGATCTGATTTCTTCGGGCTCCCATCCGTGTTGAGGCGGACTGCGAACGTTCATTCGGGGCGATCGCGGAAACGGCATTGTTTGCCCTGAGCACGAAGCCCGTGGCGAGCGGGAGCCCGGCGAGTGCAGGAGCGCGCGGACCTGACGCGGGACGCGGGGATCCCGCTGCCCGACGGAGTCGGGCGACATCTCAGAGCACCCTTTCGAATGAGCAAGTACAGAGACCCTGTGCCTGGATACACATAATAAATCCTCTAAGGGAGATCCGTTATGAATTTTGCATTGACCGAAGAACAGCAGATGGTGAAAGACCAGGTAATCAAGTTTGCCGAAGCGAAGATCAAGCCCATCGCGGCGGAGCTGGACCATACCCACCGGCACCCGGAGGAGATCTGCCGGGCCCTGGGCGAGATGGGCGTCATGGGCGTCGCGATCCCCACGGAGTACGACGGGGCCGGCATGGACAACGTGACGTACGTTCACGCCATGATCGCCATCTCCAAGGCCTGCGCGAGCTGCGGCGTCATCGTTTCCGTCAATAACTCGCTGTACGGCTTCCCCGTGAAGACGTTCGGAACCCACGAGCAGAAGCTGAAGTACCTTGCCCCCGTGGCCGGCGGCAAGGCCGAGGGCTGCTACGCCCTGACGGAGGCCGGCGCCGGCTCGGATGCCGCCTCGCTCGCCTGCAAGGCCGTGCTGAAGGGCGACACGTACATCGTCAACGGCGCGAAGCGCTTCATCACCAACGGCAACGTGGCCCGCTACTGCGTGCTGGCCGCCACGACGGACCCCTCCATCGGCTACAAGGGCGTCGTGAACTTCATCATCGATTTGAAGGAGACCAAGGGCTTCTCGATCGGCAAGATTGAGGAGAAGATGGGCATCCTGGCCTCCGGCACGGCGGAGCTCGTGTTCGAGGACGCCGAGATCCCGGCGGCAAACCTGCTCGGCAAGGTCGGCCAGGGCTTCAAGCAGATGATGATGGGACTCGACTGCGGCCGCATCGGCATCGGCTCCCAGGCCTGCGGCATCGGCAAGGCGGCCCTGGAAGACGCCCTGAACTACGCGAAGGAGAGGGTGCAGTTCGGCAAGCCCATCTCCACCTTCCAGGCCATCCAGTTCAAGCTCGCCGACATGGCGACGGAACTCGACGCGGCGGAGCTG
>JALOPC010000207.1 GCA_025454095.1 Syntrophales bacterium
TCACCCAGCGAAAGAAAGCGGAGAACGCCCTGCAGGAGAGCGAGGCGCGCTTCCGGCTCTTCATGGACAACAGCCCCACCATCGCCTGGATCAAGGACGAGCAGGGCCGGTACGTCTACCTGAGCAGGACCTGCGAGGAGCGCTACGGGACAGGGTCCAGGGGCTGGATCGGCAAAACAGACGAGGAGATCTGGCCGCCCGAGGTGGCCGCGATGTACAGGGCCAACGATCGGGTCGTGCTGGAGACCGGCCGCCCCGTTTCCTTCACGGAAGAGAGCGTCAACCTCGACGGCAGCCGGTCGTGTTGGCTGAACTGCAAATTTCCCTTTCGCGCCTCCGGAGAGCCCTGCGTTGCAGGCATCGGGCTGGATATCAGCGAGAGCAAGAGGGCCGAAAAAGCCCTGCGGGAGAGCGATGAGCGTCTTCGACTCGCCCAGGCCGCCGCGCGCATCGGCATCTGGGAGTGGCAACTCCAAAGCGGAAACATGAACTGGACGCAGGAGCTGGAGAAGATCTTCGGGTTCGAGAAGGGCCGGTTCCCGGGGACCTGCGAGGCATTCCTCGAGCGGGTCCACCCCGACGATCGGGAGACCTGGCGTCGCACCATGGACGAGGTGCTGCGCGAGAAGATCCCGTTCGATTTCGATTTCCGGGTGCAGCTGCCCTCGGGCGAAACGAGGTGGGTCAGCGACAAGGGCTCCGCCGTGTTTGACCCGGCGGGAAACCCCGTGCGCCTGCTGGGCGTCAGCGTCGACATCACCGAGCGCAAACAGGCCGAGGAGGCGCTGCATCGAAGGGACAGGACCCTGAAGGCCCTGGCGGACGCGACCGAGCAGTTCCTCCAGTCCGAAGACTGGGAATCCTACATCCGCGGCGTGCTTCAAACCCTCGGCGAGGCGCTCGTGTCGGACCGGGTCTTCATCTTCGAGGATTACCCCGGCCCGGACGGGGGACTGCTCACCTCCGTGCGCTACGAGTGGGTAGCCCCCGGCGTGGACGCGCACATCGACAGCCCCTGGAACCGCGACATCCCCGTGCGGCAGACGTCTTATGCCCCGCTGCACGACAGGCTCTCGAACCATGAACCCGTCATGGGCCATGCGGGCGGCGGCGGGCCTCGTCTGGACAGGTTCCTGAAGAGAAACGGGATCCTCTCGTTCCTCCTGGTTCCCATCTTTGTCGAGAACAGGATCTGGGGGTGCATCGGGTTCAACGCCTGCCGAAGCCCGCGGACCTGGGCGGCTGCCGAGATCGACGCCCTCGAGCTCGTGGCGGGCACCCTGGGCGCGGTCATCCGGCACAGCCGCGACCGGAAAGCCCTTGAGCTGAGCGAAAAGCGCTACCGGGCCGTCGTGGAAGAGCAGACGGAACTCGTGGCCCGCTATCTCCCCGACTTCACGGCAACCTTCGTCAACCAGGCGGTCTGCAAGGCCGCGAACATGACGGCCCAGGAGATCGTCGGCGGAAGCGTTCTGCGCTTCATCGGCGAGGATCACATTGAAGGGGTCGAGAAGGCCCTCCGGACCGTCAGCCCCGGAAATCCGGTGATCGAGCACATCAACGTGAACCGGTTTGCCGACGGGAGCACCCGATGGATCCGGTGGGTGAACCGGGGGATTTTCAACGACAGGGGCGAGGTCGTCGAGTACCAGGGCGTCGGACGGGACATCACGGAACAGAAGAAAGCGGAGGACGAAGTGGCCGTCTACCGCGAGCGGCTCGAGGACCTGGTCAAGGAGAGAACCCGGGAGCTGGAAGAAAAGACCTACATCCTCGAGGAACTCAATGCGGCGACAAGGGTGCTGCTGCGCCAGCGGGAGGAGGACCGGAAGGAGCTGGAGGGGCGGTTCGTGGCGAACATGAAGAACCTGATCCTCCCCTATGCGGAGAAGCTGAAGAGTACCCGCCTCGACGAGCGGCAGAAGTCCTATCTGGCGATCATGGAAACCCATCTGGACGAGATCCTGTCGCCTCTGGTGAAGACAATGCAGCGTCACAACCTCACCCCGACGGAATCCCAGGTGGCATCGCTGATCAAGGACGGCAAGCCCACAAAGGAGATCGCCGCGATCCTGGGTGTGGCACCCAGCTCCATCGATACGCACAGGAAAAGCATCCGGAAAAAGCTCGACTTGAAGAATTCGAAGGTGAACCTCCAATCCCATCTTCGCGCAATAGACATATAGGGATATTTCATCCCCAATCCATCCCCGATCCTTCACTGTTGCAAAACCCCTGCAAGCTCGTATAGGGTTGCCTAGATTTATTCGGAGGTTATCACCCGTGGAAGAAGTCGTCTGCCCTGTTTGCGCAAAGGAAATCCGGCCCGTCGATTTCGGGGGAGGCCGGGTATGGGTCTGTTGCGGCAAGGTTGCCCACAGCGAGCCCCGTCGGGACACGGCAACAAGAAAATGGGAGGAGAACCGCTCGCGAACCGATGACGCCAAAGCGTGACACGCACGCAACATCCGGAAGCAAGACCCCGCGCCGACGAGCCGGGGTCTTTTGTTATGGCCCGGCGGTGCAGGCGCCGCAAAAAAAGCCCCGCAGCGTGTGCGGGGCTTTTTTCGCGGAAGGGGCGGGACGGAGGGGTGCCCGCCCTTCGGCATTCGCTCACTGGTATTTCGGGCTTGCCTTCCTGCCCCCGTTGGCCGGCTTCCCGTCGCCGTCGGGTTTCATTTTCCGGGACGAGGCCTGGGACTTGAGGCTGTTGAAGATCGCCCCGGCCTTTCGCTCCGCCTCGAGGAGCACGGCGTTGCACTGTTCGACGGCATCGGATTTTCTGCGCACGGCAAACTGCTCCGCCTCCTCGCGGGCGGCCTTGACGATTTCCTCGGATTTGTGGACCGCGTTTTGCACTGCGGCCAGCAGGCGCTCGTGCTCCTTGTTGAGTTCCCCCAGGGTGCGACCGATGAGGCTGCTCGTGACCATCTCCGCCTCCGCCCGGGTGCTCTGGATGATCGTCTCGGCCTTCACCCTGGCTTCGGCGATGAGGGTGTCGAAGTTCTGCATGGCCTCTTCGTTGCCCAGTTCCTCCCCGTCGTCCGGACCATAGGGACCGATGCAGGACGATGCGGCCCCGTCTCCGGCAACCGAGAGCGGGCGCTCGAAATCGGACGCCGCCGCCGCGGCCGATGCCAGCGCCTCTCTCGCCTCGGCTTCGATCTTCTCGGCCTTCTGCTTGGCGTTGAGAATGACCTCGTCGGCCATTACCTTCGCCTGCGAGAGCATGAGCGCCGTTTCCCGGCGGGCCTTGTCGTGGGCCTCCCGATCGGCCTTGCGCTTCAGCTCCGCGACCTCCCGCTCGGCTTTCTGGCGGATCTCGTCGGCTTCCTCCCTTGCCCGGGCGAGGATCTCCCCGGCGGCCTTGTCGGTGTCCTCGAGGGTCTGGCGGTGTTTCTCGGCCTCCTTCTTCGTGCCGAGGGTGGACCGGACGGTCTGCTCGGTGAGCCTCTTCTCGAGCTGGGCATTCTGCGTGAGGATCTTGTCGAACTCCGCCGCCATGATCTTGAGGAAGCTTTTCACCTCGTCGGCGTCGACCCCCATCAGGCTTTGCTTGAATTTCCGGTTCTTGATCTCGCGGGGTGTAAAGGTCGTCATCGGTCAGCCTCTTTCGTCACGGTCCGCGCCGCAGTCGTTTCCCGGCGCGTCCTCAGGGGGATTTGCCCGTACCCATACTTCGGCCGCGGGGGCCGAATTCTTTAGCGGAATCGACGGCGCGCCGGTGTATTCGAGAACGCCCTTGACAGGGCGGGCGAACCGTGGTTAACTGTCGCCACTTTTTTGAAGGAAACGATGACGATGACAGCTCAGGTGCGCATTCCTTCTCCCGGCTGGTGGTGGCGGGCCAACAGGAGCGCACGGGTCTGCCCATCGTAAAGGCGAAAGCCGCAAGGTAACAGGAGCAATCAAGCCATGGGTGGATCGGAAACCGCCCATGGCTTTTTTATCGAGGCCGCGGGGGCGGGACACCCGGCGGCCTTTTTTCATCGTGAATATCCCGGGAAGGGGACACCCGGCGGCCTTTTTTCATCGTGAATATCCCGGGAAGGAGGAGACAGCGGTATGAAGAAGCGGCAGTCATTCAGGCAAGGGTTCATCATGTTGGTTGCGGCGGCCGTGCTGGCCGGTCCGGCCGTCCTCGCGGGCCAGGCGCTGGCCACCGAAGGCGGCGGCGGGGCCTACCCGAACGGCGCGGAGAGTTTCATGGCCGGGGCGTTGCCGCCTCCGGGGACGTATTTCGTAAACTACCTGACCTACTACACGGCCTCGAAGTTCAAGGACAACAGCGGCAACGACCTCATCCCCGATTTCAAACTGAAGGTGGCGGCCGATGTTCTGCGGTTCATCCACGTGACCGACACCAAGATCCTGGGGGCCAACTGGGCCGTCCACGCCTTCATCCCGCTTGCCTATCAGGATGTGACGATGGGCGGCCGGGACGACGACCGGTTCGGGCTGGGCGACATCATCATCGACCCGATCATCCTCGGCTGGCACTCCAAGAACGTTCACGTCACGGCGGGCCTCGACATCTACATCCCCGTGGGCACCTACAACCAGGATCGCCTGGCCAACATCGGCCGCAACTACTGGACCTTCGAGCCCGTCCTCGGCGTGACCTACCTGAGCGACGGCGGATTCGAGGTCTCGGCCAAGTTCATGTACGACATCAACACGGAAAACGACGATACGAAGTACCAGTCGGGCCAGGAGTTCCACGTGGACTACACGATCGGCTACCACGTCAACAAGCAGTGGAAAGTCGGCATCGGGGGCTACTACTACTACCAGACGACCGAGGACGAGCTCAACGGCAACAAGGTCGGATCCGACGGGTTCGAGGGCCGGGTCTTCGCCGTCGGCCCCGTGGCGCAGTACAACTACAAGAACATGAGCTTCACGGCGAAGTGGCAGCCCGAGTTCGAGGCCCGCAACAAGCCCGAGGGCAACAAGTTCTGGTTCAACTTCGTCTACGCATTCTGACCGGGGAAGGCCGCCCGCCGCGCGCGGGCGGCCTTCCAGCCGTCGAAAATCGCTTGAAATCCCGGGTCGATTCGTTTAGGGTACGGCGAAAGACAGGCGCTTTCCCGCCAGGACAAGCCATGGCCGAAAACCCCATGGCCCGACAGGGTTGACGAGAGGCGCCTTTTTTGTGCCCGGCGCGCGCACCGGCCGCGCCGAAACGGGGCAGCGGGGTCTTCATCGAGTGACACCGGC
>JALOPC010000208.1 GCA_025454095.1 Syntrophales bacterium
CGCACCGTGAGGTTGGGGAGGCACTGCTCGGCGCAGAGGACCTCGCCGTACTTGCGGCCCTTCATGAACTGGATGACGAGGACCTTCTTGCCGTGGCCCAGCGCGCGCAGGGCCTGCCCGAGGGCCGCCGTGGTCTTGCCCTTGCCGTCGCCGGTGATAACCATGACGAGGCCGCGGCTGTACTTGGCGAGGGTTTCTTCGATGGGGTCCTTGGTCATGGTGGCCTCCGGAAGACAGGGTTCAGGGTATAGGAAAAGAGGAAGGGGAATTGTTCCCCCTCACCCTTGCCCTCTCCCGCCGGGGGAGAGGGATACAAAGACAACGATCATTGGCGTGGATTGCCACGGGGCTTACGCCCCTCGCAATGACGGTTTGTAAAATCCCCCTCGATCCCCCTTTTGCACAGGGGGAGGTTATGAGGAAATTCAGATGAAAAAGCCCGGGAGGCCGGAGTCCGACCGTCCCGGGCTTCTCTCGATCAGTTAACGTTCACGCTCACAGGCACCCCTCCAGGTACCGCTTGGCGATGTCCTCGGCCACGGTGTAGGGGTCGATCTCCTTCTTCATGACCTTTTCGATCAACCCTTCCATCTGGCCGCTGCTGAGAAGCTTCTGGAGGACCGGTTCCAGGATACTTGCCCGGATGGCCTCGTTGAGCTCGACGACCGCCTTGCGGCGCATCCTGCTGCCGATGATGTCCTTGTCGACGAGGTGCTGGTGATGCTCTTCGATCTTGTTGCTGATGTCCTCCAGCGCCTTGTTGAAGCCCACCGGCTCGAAGGCGTTCTCCACCTTCATGATGGGCGGCCGCCATCCCCCCTGGAACGTGGACGGCGGGGCCATGTCGAGCATGGCCATCAGCTCCCTCGAGAGCTTGGAGGAGCCCTCGCGGTCTGCCTTGTTCACGACGAAGATGTCGGCGATCTCCAGGATGCCTGCCTTGATCGCCTGGATCTCGTCCCCCATGCCCGGCACGAGCACCACGAGGACCGTGTGGGAGTGGTTGATGATGTCCACTTCCTGCTGCCCCGTGCCGACGGTTTCGACGATGACGATATCCTTGCCCAGGACGTCCATCACGTGGATGGCATCGCCCACGGCCTTGGCCAGGCCGCCCAGGGCCCCGCGCGTGGCAAGGCTCCGGACGAAGACGCCCGGGTCCTCGGCGTGGCGCTGCATGCGGATGCGGTCGCCGAGGATGGCGCCCCCCGTGAAGGGGCTGGTGGGGTCGACGGCCAGCACGCCGACGGTCTTGCCTTTCTTGCGGAACATGTCGATCAGGCCGTCGGTCAGCGTGCTCTTCCCGGCACCCGGCGAGCCGGTGATGCCGATGACGTGCGCCTTCCCCGTGAGGGGGAAGAGGTGCTTGATGGTGGTCTTCGCCTCGGGAACGCGATCTTCCAGATTACGGATGAGGCGAGAGGCGGCGCGAACGTCGCCGCCCTTGATCTTCTTTGTGGTTTCCATTCCGGATGTCCTTACCTAGTTTCTCGGCTTCACGTTTGTGTTGATCCAGGTGATGATCGAATCCAGCGTGGTGCCGGGCACGAAGATCGCTTTCAGGCCGGCGTCGTACATCAGCTGGAAGTCCTGCTCGGGGATGATCCCGCCGCCGATGACGGTGACGTCGTCGATCCCCTTGTCCTTCATGAGTTTCGTAACGGCAGGATACAGATAGCGGTGGGCCCCGGAGAGGCAGCTCAGCCCCAGCAGGTCCACGTCTTCCTGGATGACCGCCGACACGATCTGCTCGGGCGTCTGGTGACAGCCCGTGTAAATCACCTCGTAGCCGGCGTCGCGGAAACAGCGGGCCAGCACCCTGGCGCCGCGGTCGTGCCCGTCGAGACCCGGCTTGGCAACCATAACACGCAGTTTTCTATCAGACATGATATCTCCCCCTCCTTCCTAGTAGAGTCCCGGGTCGCGGTATTCGCCGTAGACCTCGCGGTAGACGTCGCAGATCTCCTGCACGGAGCACAGGGCCTTGACGGCTTCGATGCAGTACGGCATGACGTTGTCGCCCTTCTTGCAGGCCGCCTTGAGGTCGTCGAGGCACTTCTTGGCAGCCTTGCCGTCGCGCTTGCGCCTCACGGCCTGGAGCCGCGCGATCTGCTCGGTCTCGATCTTGTCGTCGATCTCGAGGAAGGGGATGGACTCTTTCTCGGTGGAGACATACTTGTTGACGCCGACCATGATCTTCTCGGCGCTGTCAATCTGGCGCTGGAACTTGTAGGCCGCGTCCGAGATCTCGAGCTGGGGGAAGCCCTTCTCGATGGCCGCGACCATGCCGCCCATGTCGTCGATCTTGTGAATGTACTCCCAGGCCTGCGTTTCCATCTCGTTGGTGAGCGCCTCGACGAAGTAGGAGCCGGCCAGCGGGTCGATCGTGTTGGCCGCGCCCGTTTCCTCGGCAATGAGCTGCTGGGTGCGCAGGGCGATCTGGACGGCGAAGTCGGAGGGCAGGCACCACACCTCGTCGAGCGAGTTGGTGTGCAGCGACTGGGTCCCGCCGAGAACGGCCGCCAGGGCTTCCGTCGCCGTGCGGACGACGTTGTTGTAGGGCTGCTGGGCGGTGAGCGAGCAGCCTGCCGTCTGCGTGTGGAACCGCATCCACCAGGAGCGCTCGTCCTTGGATTTGTACCTCTCCGTCATGGCCTTGGCCCAGATCCGGCGGGCCGCCCTCATCTTGCAGATCTCCTCGAAGAAGTCGATGTGGGAGTTGAAGAAGAAGGAGAGCCGTGGGGCGAAGGCGTCGACGTCGAGCTTCTTGCGGCGCAGCACGTCCTCGACGTACTCCATGCCGTCGCGCAGCGTGAAGGCCAGTTCCTGGACCGCCGTGGCGCCGGCCTCGCGGATGTGGTAGCCCGAAATCGAGATCGTGTTCCACTTGGGAACCTTCAGGGTGCCGAACTCGACGGTGTCGCTGATGAGCTTCACGGAGGGATCGGGGGGGCACATCAGGGTCTTCTGGGCGATGAACTCCTTGAGCATGTCGTTCTGGATCGTGCCGCCGATCTTCGTCAGGGGGATCCCCTGGATCTCCGCCGCGGCGCAGTACATGGCCCAGAGGGCCGTCGCCGGCGGGTTGATCGTCATGGAGGTCGTGATCTTGTCGAGAGGAACGCCCTTGGTGAGAACGAGGAAGTCTTCGAGGGTGTCGATGGCCACGCCGCACTTGCCGCACTCTCCGCGGGCTTTCGGGGAGTCGGTGTCATAGCCCATGAGGGTGGGGAAGTCGAAGGCCGTGCTCAGACCCGTCTGGCCTTCCTTCAGGAGCATGTGCCAGCGGGCATTTGTGGTGGCGGCATCTCCCATGCCCGAAAACATGCGGAACGTCCAGTACTTGCCGCGGTACCCCGTCACCTGGTTGCCGCGGGTGTACGGGTACTGCCCGGGATAGCTGATGTCCCGCGCAAAGTCCATGTCCTTGATGTCATCGGGGGTGTAAAGACGTTTGATGGGGAGATCCGAAACCGTGGACCACTGGGCATCGGGTTTCTGATCGGGCCATTTGGAGACGAGTTTCTTGACCTCGTCCTCCCATTTCTGGCGCATCTTGCTGGACGACTCGAGAACTTCTTTTGCGAAATACACGTTTCCTCCCTCCTTGTCCGTAAAATTTAAAGATTTAAGCCATATACACTCCTCGCAATTTATTAAACCCTGACTATCCCTGATAATAGACCCACTCGTTCCCGTATACAAAAACCCCAATTTTGTCAAGCGAAAAGACGGCGATTTTGCCCGTTTTATGGGCCTTTCGGGGCAGGAGCCCTGCGGCGACTGACGCACGAAACGGGGGCCGTTGCAAAAGGGTTCCCGCCCCGGGGGTTCCGCGGCGACGGCGCGGATCAGAGCTCGAAGAGCCGCCGGGGGGTCCTGGTCAGGACCTCGTTTCCCCCGCAGCCGACGAGGAGCATGTCCTCGAGTTTCACGACGCTTCCCCCCTCCGTCATCATGTGCATGTCGAGGGCCGCCACGCAACCCTCCGGGATTGC
>JALOPC010000209.1 GCA_025454095.1 Syntrophales bacterium
AAGACGAACGAGTTCAAGGAGAAGCTCGCGGGCGGGGCGACCCTCGACGACATCCTGCCGGAGGCCTTTGCCGTCGCGCGGGAGGCCGCCCGAAGGACCGTGGGCATGCGGCCCTTCGACGTCCAGCTCATCGGGGGCATCGTGCTGCACGAAGGCAAGATCGCCGAGATGAAGACGGGAGAAGGCAAGACGCTCGCGGCGACCATGCCCCTGTACCTCAACGCCCTGACGGGGAAGGGCTGCCACCTCGTCACGGTCAACGACTACCTGGCGAGGCGCGACGCGGCCTGGATGAGCCCCATCTACAACTTCCTGGGACTCTCCGTCGGCGTCATCGTCCACGGCCTCACCGACGAGGAGAGGCGCGCCGGCTACGCGTCGGACATCACCTACGGGACGAACAACGAGTTCGGCTTCGACTACCTCCGCGACAACATGAAATTCGCCCTCGAGGACTACGTCCAGAGGGATTTCCACTACGCCATCGTCGACGAGGTCGACAGCATCCTGATCGACGAGGCCAGGACCCCGCTGATCATCTCGGGACCCTCCGAGGAGTCGACGGACAAGTACTACCGGATCAATCAGATCATCCCGGGCCTGCGGCGCGAGAAGGACTTCGCCATCGACGAGAAGGCGCGGACCGTCGTCCTCACCGAGGAGGGCGTGGCGCGCGTCGAGAAGGCCCTGAAGGTGCAGAACCTCTACGACCCGCGCAACATCGAACTGCTTCACCACGTCAACCAGGCCCTCAAGGCCCACACCCTCTTCAAACGCGACGTGGACTACGTCGTGAAGAACGGCGAGGTGCTCATCGTCGACGAGTTCACGGGCCGCCTCATGCCCGGCCGGCGCTACAGCGAAGGGCTTCACCAGGCCCTGGAGGCCAAGGAGGGCGTCAAGATCGAACGCGAGAACCAGACGCTCGCCTCGGTCACCTTTCAGAACTACTTCCGTATGTACGAGAAGCTTGCGGGCATGACGGGAACGGCCGACACGGAGGCGGCCGAGTTCCAGGAGATCTACAGCCTCGAGGTCATGGTGATCCCCACGAACATGCCCATGGTCCGGACGGACCACTCTGACGTGATCTACCGGACGGAACGCGAAAAATTCGACGCCGCCATCGAGGAGATCAAGGAACTGCACAAGCAGGGCAGGCCGGTGCTCGTCGGCACGATCTCCATCGAGAAATCCGAGACATTGAGCGGCGCCCTCTCCCGCCAGGGCGTGAAACACCACGTCCTCAACGCGAAGCACCACGAGCGCGAAGCGGAGATCATCGCCCAGGCCGGGCAACGAGGCGCCGTCACGATCTCGACCAACATGGCGGGTCGCGGCACCGACATCAAGCTCGGCGAGGGAGTCGCCCAGCTGGGCGGCCTGCACATCCTCGGCACGGAGCGCCACGAGAGCCGCCGGATCGACAACCAGCTCCGGGGGCGGTCGGGGCGCCAGGGCGATGCGGGCTCGTCGCGGTTCTACCTGTCCATGGAGGACGACCTGCTGCGCATTTTCGGGGGCGAGCGCATCGGGACGATCATGGACAAGATCGGGATGGAGGAAGGCCAGCCGATCGAGTCGAACCTGCTGACCCGGCAGATCGAGGCCGCCGAATTCGACAACGTGATGAACGTCCAGCGCGAGGCCATCTACGAGCAGCGCAAGGCCGTCCTGAAGGGCGAGGACCTCTGGGGTATGCTCGAGGAGATGCTCGACGAGGTCGCCGAGACCACCGTCGGGGAATACGTCGGCGAGAAGCAGCACCCCGAGGAGTGGAACCTCAAGGGCCTCGACGACATGCTCTACCAGCTCTTCTCGCTCAGGCTCCGTTTCGGCGAGCCCGGGCGAGATCCCGGGGGCCCGGAGCGGATGCAGGAGGAGATCCGCAAGGCCGTCCTGGAGCACCTGCGCCGGAAGGAGGCGAATTTCGGCACGCCCCTGTGGGATTACCTCATGAAGGTGATCATGTACCAGAAGGAAGGCTACGAGATGTACCTGGAGATGATGTACCGGGTGCGCCAGGACACGCTGCAGAAGCTCTCGCTCGTGCAGATCCAGCGGGAGGAAGAGGTGGAAGGCCTGCGGGACAGGACGCAGCGCGACGTGGTCGAGACCCACGGCACGGCGGGAGCCCCGGTGAAGCAGATCAGGAAGGATGCCGCCGAGAAGGTCGGCCGCAACGACCCGTGCCCCTGCGGCAGCGGGAAGAAGTACAAGAAGTGCTGTGGAAAGTAGAATCGTGGCGAAAACGAATTCCTCGTGCGAATAGGATTTTTCCGACCGCTCTAAGGCTCGCTCCGCTGCGGTCGCAAAAACTCGCCCTGCGGGCTCAGACAATTTGCGCCGCGGTCGCTTCACTTCGCCAAGACCGGTTACCGGAACAACCCTAACTTCGCACTCTGGAATCCTTTCCGCCGCATATCGGGAAGGGGAGGAACAACATGTCGAACGGTGAGCAGAAATTCGAAGTCACGGGGTTCCAGGCCGGCGGGATGGCGGCGGGGATCAAGGAGGACGGCCGGAAGGACCTGGCGCTCCTGTATTCCGAGGTGCCGGCGAAGGCCGCCGGCATCTTCACGACGAACGTCTTCAAGGCGGCGCCGGTGCTGCTCGACATGGAGCGCATCAAGAGCGGCACGACGAGGGCCGTCATCGTGAACAGCGGAAACGCCAATGCCGCCACGGGCGACGAGGGCTACCAGGACGCCGTCAAGATGGCCCGCTTCTGCGCCGGGGCCCTGCAGATCGACGAAGCGCAGGTGCTGGTGGCCTCCACGGGGGTCATCGGCCGCAAGCTCCCCATCGACAAGGTCGCCGGCAACGTGAGCAAGCTCGTCAAGGGGCTCTCCCCCGGGGGGATTCCCGAGGCGGCCCAGGCCATCATGACGACGGACCGATACCCGAAGATCCAGTACCGCGAAGGGCCCGTCGGCGGCAGCGACATCTGCGTCTGCGGGATCGCCAAGGGGGCGGGCATGATCGAGCCCGGGATGGCGACGCTGCTGGCCTTCGTCCTCACCGATGCCGACGTCGACGACCAGGCCATGAAGAGGGCGCTCCGGGAGGCGGCGGACCAGAGCTTCAACGCCATCAGTGTCGACGGCTGCATGAGCACCAACGACACGGTCCTCCTGCTGGCCAACGGCCTGGCCGGAAACCGCAGGATCCGCACGTCGACACGGGACTTCGCCGTGTTCACGGGCATGCTCGCCGACGTGATGACGGAACTGGCCAAGTCCATCGTACGCGACGGCGAGGGGGCCACGAAGCTCATCGAGATCGTCGTCGAGGGGGCCAAGTCGGCGGGCGACGCGAAGACCGTCGCCTACCAGATCGCGCGTTCGAACCTGGTCAAGACGGCCTTTTACGGGGGCGACCCGAACTGGGGCCGGATCATTTCAGCCGCAGGGGCGGCCGGAGTGGCGCTCGATCCGTCCGCCGTCGATCTGACCTTTGACGGCGTGCCGCTGTTCCGGCAGGGGCAGGGGATTGCGGGCCACCTGCAGGAACTTGTCGAGATCATGAAGAAGGACCACATCCGGGTCGTCGTGAAACTCGGCCAGGGCACAAAGAGCTTCCGGGTCTTCAGCTCCGATCTGACCCTCGACTACGTCAAGATCAACGCGCATTATACGACCTGAACAGGGTATCGGGTCTCGGGTACAGGGCAAGAAAAGACACCCCCGGTTCCCAGTTTGACACGGAGAACCGGGGGATTAAATTTTGTTTGCGAAAACCACGACTTTGTGCTAACTAAACCCGTTCTATCACTCACACCCTCGGATCGTCGGGCCTGTTGCTCTTCGCGAGAAGAGTTTCCCGTCGGGATGAAGGGGTGGAGGAATCAAACAGGAAGGAGAATTTTATGTCCAGCGTATCGATGAAACTGCTGCTCGAGTCCGGCGTCCACTTCGGTCATCAGACCAACAAGTGGAACCCCAAGATGAAACCCTACATTTTCGGCGCCCGCAACGGGATCTACATCATCGACCTCCAGCAGACGGTCGAGATGTTCAAGGGGGCCTACAGCTTTGTGGTCAACACCATTGCCGACGGCGGCGAGATCCTTTTCGTGGGCACGAAGAAGCAGGCCCAGGAATCCATCCGCGAGGAATCCGAGCGCTGCGGGATGCCCTACGTGAACTACCGCTGGCTGGGCGGCATGCTCACCAACTTCTCGACCATCAAGAAGCGGATCGACCGCCTCAACGAGCTCGACGCGATGTTCACCGACGAGTCGGTGAACGTCTTCCCGAAGAAGGAAATCCTTCTCTACCAGAAGGAAAAGGAGAAGCTCGACAAGGTGCTCGGCGGGATCCGCCGGATGAAGGGAGCCCCCGCGGCCGTCTTCGTGGTCGACCCCAAGAAGGAGGACATCGCGGTCCACGAGGCGCGAAAACTGGGCGTCCCCGTTGTGGCCATTGTGGACACCAACTGCGACCCCGATGTGGTCGATTACATCATCCCCGGAAACGACGACGCCATCCGGGCCATCAAGCTCTTCTCGGCGAGAATCGCCGACGCCGTCCTCGAGGGCAAGCAGAAATTCGAGGAGAAGATCCAGGCGCAGAGCGACAAGAAGTCGGCCCCCGAGGTGAAGGAGGACGTCGCGGCCGAGACGGACGTGCCCGACAGCATCGAACTCAAGGGGACGGACGCAGGCGCGGAGCAGCCCGCGAGCTGAACACAACCAGACACATCCCGATGACGAGGAGGTACAGGACCATTGGAAATTGCAGCTGATCTCGTAAAAGAGTTGAGAGTGAAAACGGGCGCCGGCATCATGGACTGCAAGGAAGCCCTGAAGGTATCGAACGGCAACTTCGAAAAGGCGGTTGACTTCCTGCGCGAGAAGGGGCTCTCGGCGGCCACGAAGAAGTCCTCCCGAGCCACGAAGGACGGCCTGGTCGCGTCCTACATCCACATGGGCGGGAAGGTCGGCGTCATGATCGAGGTGAACTGCGAGACGGACTTCGTCGCCAAGACGGAGAACTTCAAGACGCTCACCCGCGATCTCGCCATGCACGTCGCAGCCATGAACCCCCTGTACGTGAAGCCCGAGGACGTTTCCGAGGCCACCCTGCAGCGCGAGAAGGACATCTACCGCAAGCAGGTCATCGCCGAGGGCAAGCCCGAGAAGATCGCCGACAAGATCGTAGAGGGCAAGCTGAAGAAGTTCTACGAGGAAGTCTGCCTCATCAAGCAGAAGTTCATCAAGGACACGAACATAACGGTCGAGGACCTGATCAAGGCATCGATCGCCGCGACGGGGGAGAACATCCTCGTGAAGCGCTTCGTCCGCTACCAGCTCGGCGGCGACGAGGCGGCGGACAACGCGCTGTAAACCGAACCGCCCGACGGGCGACGATTCGGCAGGGACCTCGGAGACATGGCGGCGGCAGGAAAGGCGGTATACAAACGGGTCCTCCTGAAACTGAGCGGTGAAGCGCTCATGGGGGGGCAATCCTTCGGCATCGAACCGGCGATCGTCCAGAGTATCGCCGGGGAGATCCGGGATGTCGTCCGGATGGGCGTGGCGATCGGCGTCGTGATCGGCGGCGGAAACATCTTCCGCGGCATCGAGGGAAGCGCCCGGGGCATGGAGCGCACCCAGGCCGATTACATGGGCATGCTCGCGACGGTGATCAACAGCCTGGCCCTGCAGAGCGTCCTCGAGGGAATGGGCGTCAAGTGCCGCGTCCAGACGGCCATCGAGATGCGCGAAGTGGCCGAGCCCTTCATCCGACGC
>JALOPC010000210.1 GCA_025454095.1 Syntrophales bacterium
GACCTCGGCGGCGGCGCCTACGAATACGCCGTGGATCCCGACCGGTGCATCGGCTGCGGCTTCTGCGCGGGGGCCTGCCCCTGCGGGATCTGGCAGCTCGTGGAAAACGTTCCGCTGGAGAGCGTCAACGGAGCGAAGTAACGAGGCGCCTGCAGCCGGGCCCCGGCCGAAACGAAATAACTTGATTTTTTGACAGGCTCTGTCAAAATTCTCTATTCCGATGCGGACGCCGTCGCGCCCGGGCTGAATGAAGAACTCTCATCGCATGAAGGAGGCCCCAATGACCAACATCAGAGACGCCAAAGATGTACAAAAATTCGTCAAGGACAAGAACGTCAGCTTCATTCAGTTCTGGTTCACCGATGTCCTCGGCAGGCTCAAGACATTCAGCGTGACCCCGTCCGAGCTCCAGGAGGGCATGGCGGAAGGCATGGGGTTCGACGGCTCCTCCATCGAGGGATTCGCCCGCATCGAAGAGAGCGACATGATCGCGATGCCCGACCCCAAGACGTTCCAGCTCATCCCCTGGCGCCCCAGCGACCGCCCGGTGGCCCGGATGTTCTGCGACATCCTGAGCCCCGACGGCTCCCCCTACATGGGCGACCCCCGGTACGCCCTCAAGCGGATTCTCGCCAAGGTGGCCAAGCAGGGCTACACCTTCTACGTGGGCCCCGAGCTCGAGTACTTCTATTTCGCCAACGACTCCGAGGCCGAGATCATCGACCAGGCCGGCTACTTCGACGGGCTCCCCGTGGACCGGGGCACCGACCTGCGCCGCCAGACGATCTTCGCGCTGCAGAGCATGGGCATCCGCGTCGAGTACAGCCACCACGAGGTGGCCCCGAGCCAGCACGAGATCGACCTGCGCTACGACGACGCCCTCCAGATGTCCGACACGGTGATGACCTACCGCGTGGCCGTCAAGGAGATCGCCCGGCAGAACGGCGTGTACGCGACCTTCATGCCCAAGCCCATCTTCGGCCAGAACGGAAGCGGTATGCACGTCCACCAGTCTCTCTTCAAAGGCAGCAAGAACGCCTTCTTCGACGCCAAGGACCCGTTCCACCTCTCCGCCATGGCGAGGAGCTACATCGCCGGCATCATGCGGCACGCCCGCGAGATCACGGCCGTCACGAACCAGTGGGTGAACTCCTACAAGCGCCTGGTGCCCGGCTACGAGGCGCCCGTCTACTGCGCCTGGGCCCGGCGCAACCGCTCCGCCATGATCCGCGTGCCCATGTACAAGCCCGGCAAGGAGAAGGCGACGCGCATCGAGTTCCGCTCGCCCGACCCCACCTGCAACCCCTACCTGGCCTTTGCCCTCATGCTGGGCGCGGGCCTGAAGGGCGTCGAGGGCAAGTACGCTCTGCCCGAACCGGTGGAGCACGACATTTTCGAGATGGACGCCAAGGCGCGCGCCGAGGCCGGCATTTCCTCCCTGCCCGGCAGCCTCTGGGAAGCCACGGAGGAGTTCAAGCAGAGCGTGCTGGCCAACGAGGTGCTCGGCGATCACATCTTCGGCAAGGTGATCGCGAACAAGGAGAAGGAGTGGGACATGTTCCGGACCCACGTCACGGACTTCGAGCTCAGCCGGTACCTGCCGATGCTGTAATCGGCAACAGGGGCAGCCTCCGGGCTGCCCCTCTTTTTACGGCGCGTCCGGACGGAATCATGTTCCCGCTTTCGGGCATCAGCACGGCGGCAACCCCTGCGGGCCGCTCGAACCGCTTTGCGTAGAGGATACAACGTGCATCTTCTGAAGAGGAAACCAAAAGCACTGCTCGTCCTGGAAGACGGGAGCGTTTACCGCGGGGTCGCCTTCGCCCACGCGGGGCAATCCATGGGCGAGGTCGTCTTCAACACGGGGATGACGGGCTACCAGGAAATTCTCACGGACCCCTCCTACAAGGAGCAGATCGTGACGATGACCTATCCCCTCATCGGCAGCTACGGGGTCAACCCCGAGGACATGGAGTCGTCCCGGATCCACCTCGAGGGGTTCATCGTCAAGGAGTACCAGCCGCACCCCAGCAACTGGCGCTCCACCCGGCCCCTCAAGGCGTTCCTCGAGGAGCACGGCAAGCTCGGCGTCGAGGGGATCGACACGCGGGCCCTCACCCGGAAGATCCGCCTGGCGGGCGCCATGAAAGGGATCCTCTCCACGGAGACGGACGACACGAAGCTCCTGCTCGACCGGGTCCGGGCGTACCCGGGGCTCGTGGGAAGGGACCTCATCCCCTTTGTGACCTGCGAGAGCCCCTACCTCTGGAAGGGAAACGCCCCCCGGCCCATCGAGGAGCTGGAAAAAACGAAATCGCGCCTGCGCGTCGTCGTCATCGACTGCGGCGTGAAGTACAACATCCTGCGCAATCTCGAGAAGCGGGGCTGCGAGGTCGTCGTCGTCCCCTGCCGGGCAACGGCGGTCGAGATCCGCGCCTACGACCCCGACGGCGTGCTGCTCAGCAACGGGCCGGGGGACCCGGCCACCCTGCCCTACATCGTCAAGACGGTGCGGGACCTCCTGGGCCGGACGCCCATCTTCGGGATCTGCCTGGGTCACCAGATCCTGGGCCAGGCCCTGGGGGGCAAGACGGCCAAGCTCAAGTTCGGGCATCACGGCATCAACCAGCCCGCCAAGAACGTGAGGCGCAACCAGGTCGAGATCAGCTCCCAGAACCACGGCTTCACGGTCCTCCCGGAGACCCTGGGAAAGCTCGTCGTGGCGACGCACCGCAACCTCAACGACGGCACCCTCGAGGGCCTCGTCGTCCCGGAGCTCAAGGCCTTCAGCGTCCAGTACCACCCCGAGGCGGCGCCGGGACCGCAGGACGCCGAGTACCTCTTCACGGAATTCATCGAACTCATGATCAGAGAGAAACGCAGCGATGCCTAAGCGCACGGACCTGAAAAAAATCCTCCTCATCGGCTCGGGCCCCATCATCATCAGCCAGGCCTGCGAGTTCGACTACTCGGGCACCCAGGCCTGCAAGGCCCTGAAGGAGGAGGGCTACGAGGTGATCCTCATCAACTCCAACCCGGCGACGATCATGACGGACCCCGAGACGGCCGACCGTACCTACGTGGAGCCCATCACCCCCGAAGCCGTGGCCAAGATCATCGAGAAGGAGCGGCCCGACGCCATCCTCCCCACCCTCGGCGGCCAGACGGGCCTCAACACGGCCGTGGGCGTGGCGAAGCTCGGCGTGCTGGAGAAGTACGGCGTGGAGCTCATCGGCGCCTCCCTCGACGTCATCCACAAGGCCGAGGACCGCGAGAAGTTCCGCGACGCCATGGAGAAGATCGGCCTTCGGGTCCCCCGCAGCGGGTTTGCCCGCAGCATGGCCGACGTCCTGAAGGTGGCCGACGAGATCGGCTTCCCCATCATCATCCGCCCCTCCTTCACCCTCGGCGGCACGGGCGGCGGTGTGGCGTACAACCGCGAGGACCTCGTCGAGATCGCCAAGCAGGGCCTCGACGCGAGCCTCATCGGCGAGATCATGCTCGAGGAGTCGGTGCTCGGCTGGAAGGAGTACGAGCTCGAGGTGATGCGGGACCGGGCCGACAACGTCGTCATCATCTGCTCCATCGAGAACTTCGACGCCATGGGCGTCCACACGGGCGACTCCATCACGGTGGCCCCCGCCCAGACGCTCACCGACGCGGAATACCAGGCCATGCGCAACGCCTCCATCGCCATCATGCGCGAGATCGGCGTCGAGACGGGGGGCTCCAACGTCCAGTTCGCCGTGAACCCGGCAAACGGCGAGATGGTCGTCGTCGAGATGAACCCCCGCGTGTCGCGCTCGTCGGCCCTGGCGTCGAAGGCCACGGGGTTCCCCATCGCCAAGATCGCGGCCAAGCTCGCCGTGGGCTACACCCTGGACGAGATCCCCAACGACATCACGCGCGAGACGATGGCCTCCTTCGAGCCCACCATCGACTACGTGGTG